>CAZLPR010000066.1:0-7483 GCA_964561415.1 uncultured Dechloromonas sp.
GCAATCGAATCGGTCACTCGAATAGCGACCAAGGTTCACGGCCGCTTAGTCGTCGCAGGCTTGTGATCTGATTGATCTGAACACGATTTGCGACAGCCCGCATCACACGCCAATCCAAAACGTCCGAGTCCGCCGCAGCTTCCTGCAGGCGGTTTGCGGCCCATCATGATGCCGGCTGCCATGGCTGCAATAGCGATGCCAATCACCAGAAAAGCTGCCAGAAAAGTGATAGTGATATTTTTTGTATTTTTGGACTCAAAATGGCTGCTTGCAAGTTCCACAAAAATTCCATCGTGATTGACGATGAATAGCGCTGGTAATCCAAGCTGTTCCGCAATAACCATACCGCGTTCAAGACCCAGCACCAGTAATGCTGTGGCCCAGGCATCGGCCAACATGCATGTATCAGCCAATACGGTGACCGATGCCAAATGGTTTTCTGCTGGCCAGCCCGTAACCGGGTCAATCACATGCATGTAGCGCCTGCCGTTGATCATGAAATAATTACGATAATTACCTGAAGTCGCCATGGCAGTGCTTTTAAGGGACAATACCTTCTGTATTGAACGGCCAGGTGACTGAGGTTTATCAATTCCGATCCGCCATGGGACTTCCTGCACATTGGTTCCACGCGCACGTATTTCACCACCAATTTCGATCATGTAGTGCGCAATACCATGGTGCTCGAGAGCTACCGCGATTTGATCAACCGCATATCCTTTGGCAATTCCTGAAAGATCGACATAGACATCAGAACGCGTTTTGCGAACTGCTGACGATGATTCATGAAGCACGAGTTTATCAGGCCCGGTTCGCTCAAGAGCTGCGGCAATCCCGGTTTGATCGGGAATACTCTCCAGCCGAATATTCGGCCCAAACCCCCAAAGATTGACCAATGGCCCTATCGTAATGTCGAAAGCCCCTTTGCTCTGCCGGTTGATTTCCAGCGCGGTCCTGAGAACGATATAAAGATGACTGGAAACCGGGATCCAATCAGTTGTATCCGCCCGATTGAAGCGCGACAGCTCCGACTCGGGATCATAGGTGGACATGATTTGATTGATTTGTGCAAGTCGATGCTCGATATCCTCTTGCATTACGTGCGAGGGTGGCGTGCCAGGTGGAGAACGGTATTTCACGGTGTAACTGGTTCCCATTGTGTTTCCAGTCAAGTGCGAAAACTCGAGTGGCACCACAGTGGAAAAACAACCTGGAATGACCGCAATAACGATGAAGATCACTACGGCTTTCAGCGCAGTGGTCACAACTCGCGATGGCGTAAGGGACTGGGCGAGCATATATATCTAGGCGCGAACTAATGCTTAGCCGCCAAAGTCGTCATACATAATATTTTCCTGCTCAACACCCAAATCCAGTAGCATTTCAATGACTGCTTTGCTCATCATCGGTGGGCCGCACAAATAATACTCACAATCCTCGGGTGATGGATGGTCCTTCAAGTATTCCTGGTACAAGACTTTGTGAATGAAACCGGTGTGGCCTTTCCAATTGTCTTCTGGTAATGGCTCGGAGAGCGCCACATGCCATTCAAAATTATCATTCTCTCTGGCGAGTTTGTCGAAATCTTCAGTGTAGAACATTTCGTTTTTTGAGCGTGCTCCGTACCAGAATGAAATTCTGCGTTTTGTTTTGAGTCGACATAATTGGTCAAAAATATGCGAACGCATCGGCGCCATCCCGGCACCGCCCCCGATGAAAATCATTTCATTATCAGTCTCACGCGCAAAAAAATCACCGAATGGACCCATGATATTGACTTTATCACCGGGTTTGAGCATGAAGATATAAGATGAGCACTGACCAGGAGCTATGCCTTCTGTCTTGGGTGGTGGCGTGGCAATGCGCACATTCAACACGATGATGCCACGCTCTTCCGGATAATTTGCCATTGAGTAGGCGCGTATGACTGTTTCCTTGCTATCTGAAACATATTGCCAAACATTTAAATGATCCCAATCCTTGCGAAAACGCTCATCGATGTCAAAATCCTTGCAGGAGCACCTGTACGGTGGAGATTCAATCTGGATATAACCACCGGCACGGAACTCGACATTTTCCCCGGAAGGAAGTTCCAGGATCAGTTCCTTTATGAAGGTGGCTACATTATGGTTGGAACGCACCGTGCATTGCCATTTCCTGATGCCGAAAACCTCTTCAGGCACAGCTATCTTCAAATCCTGCTTGACCGCCACCTGACACGATAGGCGATAGCCAGCCCGTGCATCTCGCTTGTTGATGTGTGAAGTTTCGGTCGGCAAGATCGCGCCGCCCCCCTCAAAAACCTTGACCCGGCATTGGCCGCAGGTGCCGCTCCCCCCGCACGGGGAACTCACGAATAGTCCTGCATTGGCAAGCGTAGCCAGGAGTTTCGCGTCAGTCGCCGCTTCGATCGTGCGTTTGTCATTGACAACGATCTTGACATTGCCTTGCGCCAGGAGCACTGAACGGGCACCCAAAATTATGAAAACCAGCGCAATGACGATAGCTGTGAAAAGGAATACACCCAGGGCAATTTCTAGCATAGGCGCACTTTCGTCATGTCATAGTCGAATACCGGAAAAGGCCATGAAACCCAATGCCATCAATCCCGCACTGATGAAGGTGATGCCCAGTCCCCGCAGGCCATCGGGAACATCCGAATATTTGAGTTTCTCGCGTACCCCGGCCATGGCCGTGATTGCCAAAGCCCAGCCAAAGCCGGAGCCGAATCCGTAAGTGACACTTTCAGCAAATGTATAATCCCGTTCCACCATGAATAGCGTGCCGCCCAGAATGGCGCAATTCACGGTAATCAACGGGAGAAAGATTCCCAGGGCGTTATAAAGCGCAGGCACAAAACGATCCAGAAACATCTCGAGGATTTGTACCATGGCGGCGATCACGCCAATATAACTGACCAAGCCAAGAAAGCTCAGATCGATATTGGAAAGCCCTGTCCAGTCCAACGCGTCGGGACGCAGCAAATAGCGATAGATCAGGTTGTTGATGGGTACTGTAAGCGTCTGGACGACGACGACCGCGATGCCCAGGCCAAATGCAGTTTCGATCTTTTTTGAGATCGCCAGGAAAGTACACATTCCCAGAAAGAAGGAAAGTGCCAGGTTTTCAACGAAAACCGCGGTAATGAATAAATTGACAAGGGAATTCATCAGGCGGTCTCGTTAGGATGGCGCATTTCCAGGATGCGAAATTCAGCCTTTTCAACCTGTGCTTTTTTCCACGTTCGCACTGCCCAGATGATGAGTCCGATCAGAAAGAATGCACTGGGGGGCAGCAGGAGCAATCCATTGGGAACATACCAGCCGCCGTCCCTGGCGAGCGGAAGAATCTTATAACCAAGCAATGAGCCCGATCCAAAGAGTTCGCGCATCGTACCCACCGTCATCAAAATAGCGCTGTACCCGAGTCCGTTGCCAAAGCCGTCGAGAAAGCTGGGCCACGGCGGGTTTTTCATGGCAAATGCCTCGGCACGGCCCATAACAATACAATTGGTAATAATCAGACCGACGAATACTGACAAGTCCTTGCTGACCTCATAAGCAAAGGCGCGCAGAAACTGATCCACTATTATGACCAGGGATGCAATGATTGTCATCTGCACGATGATCCGGATATTCGCTGGAATATGATGGCGAATCAGGCTGATTGCGGTATTGGAACAGGCTACGACCAACGTCAGCGCAATACTCATGGTAATCGTGGTCGACAACTTGGTCGTGACTGCAAGTGCTGAACAGATGCCCAGAACCTGCAGGGTGATCGGATTATTATCTACGACCGGTGAGAACAAGGTTTTGCGAACAGGATAAGCCATGCTGTCAGCTCCTTTCTCTATTTTCACGCAGGCGAGCCAGGTAAGGACCAAATCCTTCCTTTCCCAGCCAGAAATTCAATAATCGCGTAATGCCATGGGTAGTCATGGTTGCTCCCGATAATCCATCCACTTTATGCTCCCCATCAGGCGTGGAGTTTTCCACTGTGCCTTTGATCAATTCGATACGGGGCTCCCAATGATCATCAAAAGCGATTTTTCCTTTCCATAAGGCAAGCCATCTGGGGTTGTCGACTTCTCCACCCAGTCCTGGTGTTTCGGCGTGCTGGTAAAATCTGAGTCCTTGTATCGTCCGCAGATCTTCTTGCAGGGCTATGAAGCCATACAGCGTAGACCATAATCCATAGCCGTAAACTGGCAGGATCAATATCTTGAGTTTCCCTGCATCATCATTGACCCGGTATGCCGGCAGGTATTTCGGCTTCCGACTGATTTGAGCGGGATCTTCGGCGCGTCTCAATGGAACCGATAAATTCACATCCTTAACTGCTTTTATAATATCGAAATGTTCCGCATCAAGGGCGTCGGTCACCTGACCACTGCTGAGCTCTACCATAACAACATCGACCTGCTGGTATGCCTGTTCCGCGGTAAGCCCTGGCACCATCAGACCAGCAATTTCGACGATGATGCGCTGGCGTTCGATGCCTTTGTTGGCGATCTGAATCGGCTTGAGAAATACCGCAGCACTTGCCACCAGCAACGAACAGACAAGACAGACAGCGAAAGCCACCAGCAATGTTTTGCTCTTGCTGTGCCCGACGGGGGAGGCATCCGGCTCAGCCATGGCGCCTAAGCCTCCGGCGAATATTGGTCTGAATCACCACATAATCGATCAGTGGTGCAAAGATATTGGCGAATAGAATTGCAAGCATGATTCCTTCCGGAAAAGCTGGATTAAGCACACGAATCAATACCGTCATGAATCCGATAAGAATGCCGAAAATCCACCGTCCTGCAGTGGTCATGGCGGCTGAAACCGGATCTGTCGCCATGAATACCATGCCAAAGGCAAAACCACCCAACACCAAATGCCAATGCCAGGGCATCGCCATCATCGGATTCGTATCGCTACCCAGGGTATTGAACAACAACGTCGTTCCCACCATACCGAGAAACACACCCGCTATGATGCGCCAGGAAGCGACTTTCGTATAGATCAGGAAAACAGCTCCAAGCAGACAGGCAAGCGTCGAGGTTTCACCCAGTGAGCCCGGAATCAGACCGATGAAAGCATTCCACCAGGTATAACCCGCTGTGGTGATGGCTTGCATGCCACCCAATTTGCCCAGACCCAGAGGCGTTGCGCCAGAGTAGCCATCCACCGCTACCCAAACCAGATCGCCCGTAATTTCTGCGGGATAGGCAAAATAAAGAAAGGCGCGCCCAACCAGGGCGGGATTGAGAAAATTTTTACCTGTGCCACCAAAAATTTCCTTGCCGATGACAACGCCAAAACTAATGCCTAACGCGACCATCCATAATGGCATATCCGGGGGCAAAGTCAGCGCAAACAGCATGGAGGTGACAAGGAATCCCTCATTGATTTCATGTTTGCGTATGACCGTAAAGACCATTTCCCAGAAACCACCTACGATCAAGGTCGTCAGATAGATTGGGAAGAAATACAGCAAACCATGCGCCGTATTAGCCAGAATATTCGCCGGGTCGAAGCCGATGCCGAGAGTGTGAAGAAGGATTGCCCGCCAGTCATCCTTGATGATGGAAAGCTCCTGTAAAACGAGGTTAGCCTGGTAGCCAGTATTGAACCAGCTCCAGACAATACAGGGAATCAGCGCAATCACCACATAGCTCATCAGACGTTTCAGGTCGATCGCATCACGAACATGGGGCGCCGCAAATGTCGAATTAGCGGGTGTATACAGGAATGTATCCACCATTTCATACAGCGCATGATATTTCTCGAAGCGCCCACCTTTGGAGAACACGGGTTTCACGGATTCGAGCAAACGGCGCATGTCTGTATCAGCCTTCTTTTTCGATTTGTCTCAAATTCTCGCGCAATATCATGCCGTAGTCGTGTTTTCCCACGCAAACGAACGAACATAACGCGAGGTCTTCTTCGTCGAGCTCGAGACATCCCAGTTTCTGTGCCATGTCGGTATCACCAACCAGCAGGGCACGTAATAATTGCGTGGGCAAAATATCGAGCGGCATGATCTCTTCAAAGCTGCCAGTAGGCACCATCGCGCGAGGGCTGCCATTTTGGCCGGCTGTGAAGTCGAATGTCTCGTTCCTGCTACGGAAAAAACTCGATAAAAAAACGTTCATCTGTGAGAATTTTCTTCGGCCGGGCGCCAGCCAGCCTAATAATTCCCGTTCCGGTTTCTCCTTGATGACGCTTACCTGTAAATGGTGCCGCCCCAAATAGGATAACGATTCGGCAGCATGATGCCCAGACCAAACCGAACCGGAAATAATGCGATTTCCGGTTGACTCCTTCAACTCGCCATCAAGAAGCTCCTCCAGAGAAGCTCCCAGACGCGTGCGTAACAGCCGGGGATGCCTGACCTGCGGTCCACCCAGCGCAATAATGCGCTCGGTCCATAACCGTCCGGTCGTAAACAATTTGCCAATTGCAATGGTCTCCTGGTAATTCAGATGCCAGACGGTTTTGTGTGCACCAACAGGCTCCAGGAAGTGGATATGGGTGCCCGGCAGGCCGGCCGGATGTGGGCCAGCAAAACTTGCCAGTTGCACCTGGTCAAGATTTTTTGGCAATGGAACATCTGCTTGGGGTGCTTTACATACCCAAAGGGGACCGGATGTGAGGTGTGCCAGCACGTTCAGCCCATGACCAAAGGACTCCGCTTCTGCTGCAATGATGGAAGCAGGATCGGCAGCCAATGGATTGGTGTCCATGGCGGTGATGAAAATAGCTGCTGGACGGGTGGCTGGATCGGGTATTTTGCTATAAGGACGAGTCCGAAGCACAGTCCATAAACCCGATATCAGAAGATTGTCTGTGACTTGATCTGCTGTAAGGCTGGGTAACTGATCAGATGAATAGGCAGTAAAGGTTTCCTGAACTTCGGTCGAATCCAGTTGAATAATTACCGCCAAGAGCCGCCGCCGGGCACCCCGATGAATGGCAACGATTTTGCCAGATCCAGGTGCCGTGAACAGGACGCGTGGCAGTTTTTTGTATTCGAATAATGCTTGCCCAAGTTTGACCGAATCACCTTCATTGACAAGCATCACCGGCTTGAGATCGACATAATCCGTGCCCAAGACTGCCACATGGCAAACGGGAGTTGCTTTCGTTATCGTTTGGCTCGTTTGGCCACTGATTGGCAAATCGAGCCCTTTTTTGATTTTGACAAGCATTGGAATCAGCTGTTCTTTCATTGCAACACTTCGCGCACGATGGGTTTGTCTGACTCCGTTGGCGTCGAAATCGAGAACTGCACCATCGTTCACCTCATCCGAGTCCGCTGAAACGCGGCTTCGCCAAGTGAATGTAACGCGAGTCGGCCGCTTGGCCGTACGAAATTTTCATGGTCAGACCGGATGAAAATCCTGCGGCCACAAAAGTAGTGGCAAAAGCGCGACTTGGCGACGAACTCAACGCCAGTTTTTTCTCCCTTGGGGCTCAAGGCATGCTTTTCG
>CAZLPR010000066.1:7493-8666 GCA_964561415.1 uncultured Dechloromonas sp.
CCGGGTGCTCACACCTTGCCCCGCCAGTTCGCACGGAGCTGGTTTTTCCTACATCGAAGCATCCCATACCCGTACGCAATTCCTCCCAGCAAATTTTGCCGCATACAGGGCCTTGTCGGCGCGATCAATGGACGTTTCGACCGGGGTGTCAGCATCGAGGAGCGTCAAGCCGAAGGATGCCGAAATGTGGATGGTTTCCTTTTCACCGATGTCTATTTCCAATGCAGACAGACCATCCCTAAGTTCATCAACTCTGTCATGACCAGCGGTCAATTCGGTGTATGGCATGCACAGCAGGAACTCTTCCCCGCCATAGCGGAAGACTTTGTCGTAAGGGCGGATATGCTTGAGCAGGTATTGAACCGATGCCGCCAATACGCGGTCGCCTGCGATATGACCATATAGATCGTTGACAGCCTTGAAATTATCCAGATCCATCATGGCGATATAGCAGAGTTGGGCGTGGCGCTTCACCAGTTCCTGATTCTCGCGCAAGGTTGGCAATATGCCGAAGCGCGTGATGGCGCCAGTCAGCGAGTCGCGATTAAACAGCGAGTCTTCCAACTCCCTTTCCAGCGCAAATATTTCAAGCCGTAGCCGTTCAAGCGCATTGGCAAAATTGTCATAATCGAGAGCGGCAATGGGATGACCGGCATCGACGGCAAGCAGCAACAGCCTGGCCAGATGATGCAAACGCTGATGCTCTTCACCCATCGTGATGAACCCAGGGTGTTTGCGTAGTTTCTCAGGGGCGTTGCTGTAGTACCACTGCCCGAAGCGACATTCGGTGTGGGCAACAGAACTGATGTCGTGTTTGTCGCCCGGTAACTTGCAAACGAACGTCCGAATCAACGCGGTGTGCCATTGCTGGTGGTTATAGAGGGCTTCTTTCAGTTGCGTGATAACGCCCTGCAATTCATCACGGCTAACTTCGTCGAGTGCCATTTCCACCCTCCATTGTTTCAATCGTCTTTTAGACGTGATTCACATACTACCGACTCGTGGACAATTATGAATGCCCGCCAGGCTGGCTTCCCTGAATAAACCACGTCATTCGGCATCAACACCACTCACCGACACAGCCGATAAGTATTCTTCCCACTCTTCTTGGCCACATACATCGCCTCATCCGCCTTCCGCAGCAAGGCTTCATGATCCTCCGCATCATCCGGA
>CAZLPR010000067.1:0-8556 GCA_964561415.1 uncultured Dechloromonas sp.
CGTGCTGTTGCAGCAGCGCAAGCGCCTGATTGCCGCCCAGCTCGGCATCGCGCCGGGCCTGCCGGTCAGCGTGCAGATCAAGTCGGTGGCGCTGATGGAATGATGAACAGCCTCGACCGCCTGCCCGATTGCCAATCTGAATGCCGGTCGGTGAGGACGCAGCTTGATAAATTCTGCTAGCGCAGAAGATTATGCGCGGGCCGGGGCCGACATTCTGATCGCTTCCGCTCCGTATTTCGCCAGCGAGAAAAGCATTTGCCGGATTGTCCTTGCCTGCCAGTTCTGCTGCTGCAATGCTCGGGATGGCGATCGGTATAATCCCGGCCTTATCCTGACTGGGCAATAGCATGAATGACGAGATCAATTACCAAAACAACCCGCTGCATGGGCTCAGTTTAAAAAAACTGCTAATTGAAATCGTCGATCACTACGGGTTCGAGATCCTGTTTGCCTATCTCAACATCAATTGTTTCAACAACAACCCGAGCATCGATTCCGCCGTCAAATTCCTTAAAAAAACGGATTGGGCGCGTGAAAAGGTTGAAGCTTTTTATCTGTATCGGTTCAAAAACCTGCCCCGCGCTTCTGACGAGCAGTTCGAGCTGCCGCCCAGGGATCGTATCGTGCCGCCGACCCAAACTCCGGGGGCGCCGGCTGAATTGAGTCTGGAAGATGCCGATCGATTGAGAGAAAAGTGGACCAGGAAAGCCGCCTTGCACGACCAGGAAAAAAGCCTGCGCGCCGGGTCGGGCAAGAGAATGTCAAGCTATTCAAATACCCCGGCCAGTGATTCAGATCCATGGGCCAAGTGGAAAAAATGAATTCGGGAATTTGAGTTAGGGCGTCGTGTTCCTGAGTGACTTATAGGCCGGTGTTGGGCCATATCTACCGGGGTTGGGTCGTTCCGACAGAATGACTGATGTTGGGTAAACGACCGACGTCGAAGTAGTGCTCAGCCCAATGGCTCAATATGCTAAAAATATCATATACTCAGCATATGCCAATGAAACTGACAATATGATTATTCGACAAGAATTGAATCGAGCCCGGTTCACGCGGCGCATAACAGGCACTAAGTACCGGCTATCCGTTAGCATCTCAACTGAACGAACCGGAAGTCACACTGATGTCACAGATGGCGAGCGGGACGGCTACTGCTCCAAAAAATATTGCGCCCACGTCACCGGCAAAACATCTTGCTAGTCGACGACAATACAGGGCGACGTCTTGCGCTTGAGGAATATCGCTAATGACACCTAGCATGGACCGGGTAACGGCAGCCAACCCGCCAGAGATTGAAGCCGATCAGCAAGTGACCATCTTTGCCGAACAGGTCAGCCTCCTGTATGAGGCCATGCCCGCTTCGGCATTGGCCAACATCGTCATGACGCTGTTGTTCGTCATCACGCAATGGCCGGTCATCGATCACCAGACCCTGCTCGGCTGGGGCAGCATCGGCGTGATCGTTGTCGCCCTGCGCTGGTGGATCTACCTGGCCTATCGGCGCGCGACGCATGAAGCGCGACGCAACCGACGCTGGGGTACTCTGTTCATACTCGGCTCCAGCGCCTCCGGCTTGTCTCTCGGTCTGGCCGGTGTTTTCCTGTTCCCCCCGGACAACCCGTTGCATCAGACCCTGTGCGTCCTGATCTTGACCGGGATGATTTCCGGAGCGACATCCAGCCTGTCGTTCGTGCTTCAGGCCTATTGGATCTATCTCGGCATGCTGTCCTCGCCGGTATTGATCAGCCTGATGCTCACCGATACGCACATCTCCCGTCTGCTGATCGGCATGATGGTTGTCGCTATCGTGTTCGCGCTCAAACTGACGAAGTCCCACTATCTGCGCACGATGAACAACATCAGCCTGCGCCTGAAGGCAGAGGCCGGGGAAATTGCCTTGATCAGGAGTGAGTCCATCGTCGCTCAGGAGCGTGCGCTGTTGCGCAGCGTGATCGACGCCATTCCCTATCCGATTTTCATCAAGGATGAACACAGCACCTACCTGGGTGGCAACAAGGCGCTGGAGGCGTTTTTCCAGGTTCCCGAGTCAGCTATTATCGGCAAGACGGATGATGTTTTTTTCCCCGCCGAGGCCGCCGCGGAAATAATCCGGATCGATCGGGAAATACTGAGCGCTGGCGTTACGCGTGTCTTCAACGAAAGCTTTGCCGGCCCGGATGGCCATACTGTATTTTTTGAAACCCAAAAAATTCCATTCAGGCTGGAAAACGGCCAGCTGGGGCTGATCGGCATCGCCCAGGACATCAGCGTGCGCAGGCAGGTCGAAACATCAATGCGCGAAGCCAAGGAGGCTGCCGAATCCGCAAACCTGGCGAAGAGCCAGTTCATTGCCAACATGAGTCACGAGATCCGCACGCCGATGAACGCCATCATGGGCTTGGCGCATCTTGTCGGTCGTGATGGCGTGAGCGACAAGCAACAGCAGCAACTGGCCAAAATCGACAGCGCGGCACGCCACCTGCTCCAGATCATCAACGACATCCTCGACTTTTCCAAGATCGAGGCCGGCAAACTGGAACTCGCCAACGGTGATTTCGCATTGTCCCTGGTGATGGACAATGTGACCACGCTGATTGCCGAAATGGCGCATGCCAAGGGACTCGAGCTGATCGTGGACATGGATGACCTGCCGCCTTACCTGCGCGGAGATGGCATGCGTCTGGGGCAGATCCTGCTCAACTTCGCCGGCAATGCGGTGAAATTTACCAAACAAGGCCAGGTCAGCCTCAGTGGGCGGGTGACCCAATCCGAAGGCGATCACCTGCAGATTCGTTTCGAGGTACGCGACACCGGCATCGGGATCTCCGCCGAACAGCAGGGGCGGCTGTTCCATGCCTTTGCCCAGGCCGACACTTCGACCACCCGCCAATACGGCGGCACCGGACTGGGCTTGACCATCTCCAAACGTCTGGCCAATTTGATGGGCGGTCAAGTCGGGATGGAGAGCGAGCCGGGGATGGGCAGCACCTTCTGGGTCGAACTTCCTTTCGGCCTCGCCAAGACCCGAGGGCAGCAGGTTTCCATGCCGGCCGTGGGCGGTGCGAGCACGGGGCAATTTAGCGCCCGCCTGTCCGCCCATGCTGGTCGCCGTTTGCTGCTGGTCGAAGACAACACGCTCAATCAGGAGGTGGCGCTGGCCTTGCTGCACGATGTGGGATTGACCGCGGATGTGGCCGAGAACGGTGAGGCGGCGCTGCAAGCGGCGCGCAACGTCGTTTACGATCTGATCCTGATGGATGTGCAGATGCCGGTGATGGATGGACTGGAAGCCACGCAGCGTATTCGTCAATTGGCGGAGTATCGCGATACGCCCATCCTGGCCATGACCGCCAATGCCTTCAATGAAGACAGTGAGCGTTGTCGGGCTGCCGGGATGAACGATTTTGTCGCCAAGCCGGTGGACCCCGATCATCTCTATGCCACCTTGCTGCACTGGCTACCGACGCCCTGCGGGACGGCCGCCGCTCCGCCTGCGCCGATTTCCGGGCTGTTCGACCCCGATCAGGACATGCGCCAGCAACTCGCCGCCATCCCCGGTCTGGACTTGGATCGGGCTCTGAAAGTGGCGAGAGGCGACGCCGGACGACTATTCAAATATTTGCTGCGTCTTCGCAACGAGCATCCAGACGATGCTCGCTTGATCCGTCAATACCTGACGCAAGGGCTGCGTGAAGATGCGGTGCGGACGGTGCACACACTCAAGGGACTGCTTGGTACCTTTGGCCTGATGAAACTATATGACCAGGCGGCCGAACTGGAGGCGGCGCTGCGCAGCGATAGCGACCAAAGGGAGACCTTGCTGGATCGCCTCCAGATCGAACTGGACGCGGTAATCGCGGCCTTGGGATCGCTGTCTCTTGCCGGGCAGTCCCGGGGCGCCGAACCGACGATCCTCGATTCGGCTGCCTTGCAGCGGAACCTGCTGGTGCTACGCACCAGCCTTGAGAGTGCGGACATAGCCAGTATCCGGCTTTTCAATGAAATCCGTCCCGCTCTCGACTTGGCGTTTGGCGAGAGGACGATTTGCCTGAGCCGGCACATCGAGAACTTCGATTTCGACGAAGCCGTAGACATAGTGGATGCGATCCTGGCCCAAGAGCTTCGGCTGCGATCCGATCACGAACTCACCCAGCAGCAATAAAAGAAGCAAAGGAAATAATGCCGCCGACAATAAATACTAGCCTGAACGGCTAGGCTATTAGGCCGAACTGCCGCCTGAGAGACGTCCCGCTGGGCGTCTGCTCAAGCTACGACACCGCACATTCGGAAACAAAAATTACGGACACGCCTTGCTCATGGTTTGGCTCTTAACCATTTCAACAATATTGCATAAAGAACTTCCGGCACGACAGGTTTGGCGATGTGATCGTTCATTCCCGCCTCAAGACAAACCGAACGATCTTCCGCAAAAGCATTGGCCGTCATTGCCAGTATCGGTGTTGCTTGATTTCTGGCATTCCCATGTCTTATGGCAATCGTGGCATCAACGCCGTTTACATGCGGCATTTGCATGTCCATCAGGATCAACGCAAAGTCTTTCTGTTTTGCCAGCTCAATCGCCTGCCGTCCGTCATCAGCCAGATCTACGACAAATCCAACATCCTCCAGCAAACAGAGTGCAATCTCCTGGTTAATTGCATTGTCTTCCGCCACCAGGATTCTGGCCCCTGAAAACTCCGTCATCAGGACTTGTTCGGCATCCTCAACGGCGCCTTGTTTCTCCGCCTCAAGGTCACTCACTCCCTTGGGTAATTTCACTTCAAACCAAAACGTACTACCGATGGCGGGCTGGCTGTACATGCCGATTGTCCCGCCCATCAACAGCACGAGCTGTTTGCAAATCGCCAGTCCTAAACCCGTTCCTCCGTATTTTCTGGATGTCGACACATCTGCTTGTTGAAATGAGGCAAACAGCGAGTTCTGCGCTTCCTCTGACACCCCGATCCCGGAATCCTTTACCTCGATGCGCAAAGCAATATGCGAAGCTGTGTTTTCCAGTTCGCGAATTAATACGGTGACTTTACCTTGCTCTGTGAATTTCACCGCGTTCCCGGTCAAATTCATCAAGATTTGGCCCAGCCGCAATGGGTCTCCCACCAAAATCTGATTAAGAAGTTCGGAAGGCGCGTCGGTGACAAATTCTAAACCTTTGGCTCTGGCCTTGTAACCGACCATGCTGTTGATGCTTTCCAGGACCATCGCGAGTCTAAAATTCGTCGCCTCAAGCAAGAGCTTGTTCGCTTCAATTTTGGAAATGTCGAGAATGTCGTTGATTACCGCGAGCAGATGATCTGCGGCATGTTTGGCATTTTCCAGTTGCTCGCGACCAATGGCATCCGTCATGCGCGGTTGGGCCAAATTGATCATGCCCATAATGCCGTTTAATGGTGTCCGCAGTTCATGGCTCATATTGGCCAGAAATGAACTCTTGGCCACGTTGGCTGCCACCACCTCGTCCTTTAACCGAATCAGTTCTCCCTGGGTTTCTTGTAAGCCCTTCTCAGCCGTAACTCTGCGGCTGATTTCCCGTGACATCTGAATCGTGCGATTGGCCAGGGTGTCGTACATGTTCATCACGGTATCGATCAAAACCCGTGTCGCACCTTCCATTTCCTGATTGGCGATGAACTTGCACTCTTCAAGGGACATGCCTGAAGGCAGGGCCAAAACAACCTTGGCCATGCGCTTGTCCGACTCGATGATATGCATCGCCAACCAATGGGTTAGAAAAGAGACGATCTCTTCAATGACCAGGTCAGCGCTTTTGTAGAGTTCCTTGCCCTTGATTTCGAGGACTTTGGAAATGAAATCTTCGTGCCCTTTTTTGTGTAATTCCTCCCAGGAATCGTTACAAAAATGTTCGTGCCAAATAGCCTCTTCGGTCGAGAAATGGTAAGCCGTGTAGGCCTTCAGTTCGTCAAAAACCTTGGCGATTTCTGGCGCCTCGGACTGAAATGCGAGATGGCCGACCAGCACATTCAGTAGTTTGACCAACTGTTTGTGCTGGGTATCGATGATCTCGATACCCGATTCGAAATTTTTGTTCCACGGAAATATCTCAATAGAATTGAGCATAGCAACAAAACCCTTGGCGGAAAGATGGTTAATTGTCTCATATTATAAATCTGACAATAGTACTTTAGTGGTAAAGCGTACAGTCAGAGGATATGGGGGCGTCCGCTCGGATGAATGCTTTCCGGAATCATCGAGCGGCAGTGATGCCAAAGCTATAGCTGATGATTGGGGCCATTAGGCGGCGGGAACGGCCCAGATGTGGCGCTGAAAAAACTTCAGACAGACAACAAAAAGGACTAACACAGTTAAGTTGTTGATCCTTCGTTGGAATCGTTGGAATCGTTGGAATCGTTGGTTGCGGGGGCAGGACTTGAACCTGCGACCTTCGGGTTATGAGCCCGACGAGCTGCCAACTGCTCCACCCCGCGTCCGAGAAACCAATTTCACTTGCAAAAGCTGGTTACAACATCAAACGTGATGTAACTCTTTGAATCGAACGCTATGAGTAAGTGTTTGATTTACTGGTGGGGCGTGACAGATTCGAACTGTCGACCTACGGATTAAGAGTCCGCTGCTCTACCAACTGAGCTAACGCCCCATCGCCCATTAATCTAGTGGTGGGTCGGCCGAGATTCGAACTCGGGATCAACGGATTAAAAGTACCTTAGGAAAGGTATTTCTAACGCCACCGCTACTGCAGGAAGAGCAAGATTATCAACAGTTTCGTATGAATGGTCAACGCCTCTGCTCCTGTTTTGCTACACAGATAGCGTCGAGATGCGCCAGAAAAACCCGGAAATAGACCAGAGAGCCGAGTGGCGTGATGGTGTTGAATGACGCCGTTGAGCCTGTTGCCAGAATGTGAGCATTAGCCACCCAACTAACAGCCCATCGCGTTACTTCGCTGGCGCATTGAAGCAGCCCAGAAACCGCGATGCGGGACGGCTTTGCCGAAGAAAATCAAGAGCTATGTCGCCGGTTTTCCGCGTGACCGACCGGAAATTGACCGTAGTCAGAGCCCCCTTCCCGCTCCTTAATAACCCATGTTCAATGCTTGCGCCTCTAATGCCTTCCTGTGCTCCTCGTCATTACGAGCTTTGTATTCAGCGAGGTCTTCGCGATATATGTGGCGCTGATTCCCAACGCTGCGACTGGGTAATGCATCGGTCTCAAGCAGTTGAAGCAAATATGCGCAAGATACGTTGAACACATCAGTGGTCTTCTCCACACTCAGCTCGCCTTCGGTGGCTCGCTGTTGATCAGAGTCCGCCATGTCGTGCCCAGAAGTCAGCGGGGGAGATGATGGGGTAATGGTCACTGAGGACGAGCAAACCCTTGTCGCCTGTGATCAGATAATCGACGTTGCCTAAATGAACTGCCGCCAACAGTGTGCCCAGTACGGGCAGATTGTTCGCATCCCTGAGTAATTGTTCGTCGGGGCTGTGCGGTTCAATGATTTCAGCTTGAATCGACAATATATCCAGTAGGTCGTCGATTTCTGCTGATGTCAGACCATGCCGCAGCCTGAGACGGGGCAAGACCCGGCGCAACTCTTCGATGGTGAAGTCGGATAGGATGACCTCAATTGAGTCCAGCCTCCAGGCTGACATGATTTCCTGGGGACGCTGCTCGGGAAGGCGATGCCGGAAAGTAGAACATTGGTGTCGAGGACAACCCGTAGGGTGTGACCCATGTTCAGCGGGCGGCGAGCTTACGTTGCTCTTGACGGTCCTCTGCAATCGCCGCCTCAATCGCCGCCATCCCGCCTGCTTCGGAAACACTGGAAAAACCCGCCTCGATCCGCTGGCACAGGGCGTCGAATCGCCCTTGCATGCGACGAATGCGCTCAAAAAGGCGAGCGTCAACCAAGGCTGCAACAGGCTTCCCATCCTTGTTGATCACTACGCTATCGTGACGATATTGGACGAGGTTAAGCATCTCGCCCAGGTTCTGACGGAAGGTGACAGCACTTGTCTGGGTAATCATAGTCGGCTCCAATAAACCAGTAAGACCATTCTGATCATACTGGTTAGGTTTTGCAGACTCATACACATTGGGTGCAATTGGCCAAACCAGCGGGGAAGGATGAGTTAGTCACTCGTCTTCGTCGTGCAACTGGAACTTGCTCGCCAGTTGTTGCTGGACATTGGCCGGCACTGCGGAATAGCGGGAGAACTCGATGGTGTAGCTGCCCTGGCCGCCGGTCAGCGACTTCAGCCGCGACTGGTAGTCGTTCAGCTCGGCCAGCGGCACTTCGCCGCTAATCGCTGCCATGCCGTGACCCCGACCATCGGTGCCGGTGATGTGGCCGCGCCGGCTGGAGAGATCACCGCTCAGATCGCCAATCGCCCCTTCCGGCAGCACGATTTCGATATTGACGATCGGTTCCAGAACAATCGGCCGGGCGGCGCGAATCGCCTCGATCACTGCCTTGCGACCAGCAACCACAAACGCCACCTCCTTGCCGTCAACCGCGTGTGTCTTGCCGTCAAAAACCGTCACTTTTAAATCGTCGAC
>CAZLPR010000068.1:0-8533 GCA_964561415.1 uncultured Dechloromonas sp.
CGCTGCCGGCGAACTCCCCGGCGCTGCCGCCAAAGCCGTATGCCGTACTTCACCTGGGCGCATCGAGCCCGCATAAACTATGGTTGCCGGAGCGCTGGCTGGCGCTGGCTGAAGCGTTGCGGGCAGCCGGTCTGACGGTGGTCTGGTCGGGCGGGCCGAATGAAAAGAATTTGGCTGAGGCGACTGATCCGCAGGGGAGTTTCGCCAACTTGGCCGGGCAGTTCAACCTGGCCGGGCTGTGGCATCTGATTGCCGGGGCGGCGCTGCTGGTCTGTCCGGATACCGGCGTGGCCCATCTTGCGCGCTTGACCGGTACGCCTGCCGTAGTGCTCTTCGGACCGGGGTCTCCGATTGTTTCGGGGGCGGGGCGTTTCTGGCAAGACAGCCCTTTTGCAGTAGTTTGGGACGAGAGCATCGAGTGTCGTAACCAAAACCTGCTTTTCGAGCGGCCTTTGCCCTGGGTGCGCCATTGCTGGCGCGGCGTGGCCGAGTGCGGTCAACCGCGCTGCATGTGGCAAATCGATCATCAACAGGTCATTCAGGCGATTGAAAAAGTGACGGGCATCGCGCTGGTAAGGAAAGAAATATGAGTCAGGCAGGCAAAAAACGCGTTGGTCTTTTCGTCGACTCGCTGATGGGCGGCGGAGCCGAGCGTGTGGCGCTCAATTTCGCAGAGAAATTCATCGAGTTGGGCCATGACGCTCGTGTCTTCGTGCTGCATCCGCCGATCGAGCACCAGACCGGCGAGGTGCCGATTCATCTGGTCAGCGAACAGCTCAAGCTGGCCGATTGGCGACCGCTGAATAAATGGCTGTACGCCCGCCGTATCGCCAATTTGGTGCGCCAGATTGAAGCTGACGGCAAACCGTTCGATTTCTTTATCTCCAATGCGGAAGACTCCGATCGTTTGACGCGCATGGCCGGGTTGCGGCCGGTCTTCATTCGCTACCGCAATTCGCTGCAGCATTTTCTCGCCGCCAAACTTGGCGACACGAAGGGACTCAAGCGGCGCATTCGCCATGTGCGCTGGTTGAACAAATTCCGCCGTTTTTACAGCGGCCATATCGTCACCGTGTCGCGGGCGCTGGAAGATGAGTTAGTGCACGAAATCGGCCTCAAACCCAAGTCGATCGCGACGATCTACAACCCTTTCGACTTCGACCTGCTGCGCCGTCGCGCCGCCGAGCCGCGCGCCTTGCCGGGCGAGCCTTACGTCCTCTATCCCGCCCGGCTGACGCCGCGCAAGCGCCAGGATCTCCTGCTGCGTGCCTATGCCCAGTCCGGAGTGGCGCTGCCGCTGGTCTTACTCGGCGGGGTTAGTGGCACGGAAGGCGAAAAGTATGAGATCGAGATGCGCTCGCTGGCGGCTGAACTGGGGATTGCCGAACGGGTGCGCTTCCTTGGCTTTGAGCAAAATCCCTACCCGTGGATTAAAGCGGCCGCACTGGTCGCGATGTCGTCGGACAGCGAAGGGCTGCCCACGGTGTTGATCGAATCGCTGATCCTCGGCACGCCGGTGGTCAGTACCGATTGCCCAACCGGCCCCGCGGAAATTCTCACCGGCGATTTGGCGCGTTTCTTGTCGCCGGTCGACGACGCGCCGGCATTGGCAGCAAATATGCGTGCGGCGCTGGAAAGCTACCCGGCGATTACTGAGCAGCATATCGAGCGTTTCCGGGCGGAAAATACGATTCGCAGCTACATCGCCCACCATGATCGATTGACCGGGGGCGCCAGCAAATGACGCAAGGAACGCCGCCAGCGCTGTTTGCCCAGATCAAGCTGCACACCTATTTTGGCGGCGGCGAAGTTTTTGCGGCACATCTTGCCGAAGCCGCAGCCGGGCTGGGCGGTCGTTCCGTGCTGATTGTGCATCCGGCCGCCAGGCACTGGGCAAACATGCATTTGCCGCAAACCCAGTTGATCGAAGCGCGTGACTGGCGCGAGGCCGCGGCCAAATTGCCAGCCGGTATCCCGGTGATCGCCCATGCCGCTTTACCCGCCGAAATTGCCGGGCAGATCACGGCGAGCCGTCCGCTGATCGGCTTCGTGCATATGCCGCTCAACCACTTTTATGCCGATACGCGTCAGGCTTATGGTTGTTGCACCCGGATTGTCGGCGTTTCCAATTACGTCATCAGCACGATTCGTGGTCTTGGACTTGAGCCCTGGCCGCTGCCTTTTTACGGCGTTGCCGATGCCGGGCGGCCGGGTGAGGGCGGCGGGATCGTTTCCGCCTCTGAGTTCGAATGGGATCGGCGCAAATTTCGTGACCGCCTGCTGGGTCTGAGCGAACCTATCTGGTCTCGCTTACGCAGCCGGACGGCCTATCAAAAACGTGATGGCCTGAGCTTGGGTATTGTTTCCCGGTTGGCGCCGATCAAGCAATTCCCGCTGTTGATGGAACAGCTGGCGCCGGTATTGGCCGATCACCGCAATGTTTATCTGGAAATTTTCGGGGCCGGCGGTTATGCCTCGGTGCGCGACTTGCGTCGTGCGCTCCAGCCATTGGGCGATCGGGTGCGTTTCTGGGGCCACCAGCGCGATGTCGCGCGCGTCTATGCCAGCATCGACGCACTGCTCACTGGCCTGCCCGAGCGCGAGGCGCTGGGGCTGAACGTGATCGAGGCGCAAGCTTGCGGCGTACCTGTTCTCGCGCCGGGCGCCCCGCCTTTCACCGAGACGGTCCTGCCGGGCGAAACGGGTTGGCTGTATGCTGATCCTAGGCAAAATGATCGAGAAAGTGGTTTTCCCGCTTTTGCGACAATTCTTCAAGATATTTTGCTGAACAGGGCGCAGGGATCAATGCTTGATCCACGTCTGGCGATCAATCATATGACACAGTTCTCGAAAGATGCCTTTGGAAAAAGACTTGCCGAATTGCTTGCCAGCGTCGCCTGATACAAGTGACCGCTTTACCCTGATTTCCTGGGTACTGCTCTCCCTGCTTGGCGTATTTTCCATGCTGGCAAACGTCCCGGCACCTCGACGGGTTTTCCTTTTGCTGGCGCTGGTGCTCGGTGTGGTCGAATGGTTCAGGCGGCCAGCAGGGCGTCAGACGCTATACGCCTTTGTGCCCTGGCTTGTCATTGTGCTGGCTTCAGCCCTGTGGTCGCCGCTACCGGCTAAAACTCTGGCCGATGCGCTGTGGGAGGTGCTTTCACCCTTGGCTGCCGGCTTGCTGGCCGTGTCGCTGGCCCGGCGTGTCGCGCCACGCTATTTTTGGTTGCCTTTCGGTTTGCTGGGGCTTTTTGTCGTGCCGTGCGTGTTGGGCGCCTTGCATGTCCATGCCGGGTTCTGGCCGGCAGCGCCCAGGTTTATTGTCGGAACTTATGCCGGACGAGGCGTGGCGAGCACGATGGGCGTTTTCCTGTCGCTGATTGGGTTTTTTGTCATGGCAATTAATTGGCATGCGCTAGCGCGAGAGCGGCGGGTGCTGATTTTCCTTGGGGGGTGGCTGTTGCTGGCGGGCATTCTGCTCGGGGTGTTGGGGCATAACAGAATGTATTGGTTTGCTCTCTTTGTCGGATTGCTTCCCTGGCTTGGCCGAATCGGCAATCTTTCACTCAAGGGGCGTATGGCACTGCGAGGAGTCCTGCTAGGCCTAATTTTGGCGGGCGTCGTTTATTCGAGCTATTTTGCCAAGGGTCAGGAAGCATTTGAACCGGATCGGATGGTTGTGCAAATCGGTTCGGCATATTCGACAGATCCGCGCTGGATTATTTGGCAAAACTGGCTGGCGCTGAGCGCCGAGCAACCGCTATTGGGCTTCGGCTATGGCAGCCGGGTTCTCCCCGCGATTGGGGAAAAGCACATTGCGACCGGCATGCCGCTACTGGAAGACGCTGCCAAACACCATGCGCACAATGTACTGATCAACGTTGTTATTCAGACGGGCTGGATTGGCCTTGTCTGCTTTTTCTTTGCCCTTTACGGTGTTTGGTCGTTGATCTTCAAACGGCAAGCGAATTCAGGTTTGGCGAGGCCGGACAATTGGCAATTAGCTGCATTTTCCATCCTGCTTGCTGCCTTGGCCAAGTCGATGACTGACGATTTTTTCTGGGGGCCGGCCGGTATTTTGATGTGGCTGTTTGTGGGTATATTTGCGGCACGGAAATGATGAAAGATATGGGCGATAAAAAGCAGGCAATTTTGATCGTCAGGCGGGACAACATTGGCGATCTGGTTTTAACGACACCGATGTTCGAAGCTATCCGCCAGCGCTACCCGGACGCCTATATCGCTGTTCTGGTCAATAGCTACAATGCGCCTGCCATCGCCGGGAATCCTTTCGTCGATGATATTTTTTCCTACACCAAAGGCAAGCATGCGGCAGGCGGCTCGGTGTGGCGCGCCCATTGGCAGCGGATATTGCTGGTCTGGCGCTTGCGTCGGCGAAATTTCGATTTTGTGATTCTGCCGAACGGCGGCTTTGCCGCGCGGGCGCTAGGTTTTGCCCGGCTGTTGAGGCCGAAGCATATTGTTGGATTTGTCGGTGACGATTCGGGACAGGGGCGTATTGATATCGCCATTTCCCATGTCGGTGGCGAACTCATGCACGAAGCTGAGGATATTTTCCGCCTGCTGGCGCCGCTCGATATCGCCGGGCCGATACCGCACTTGACGGTGCTGCCGGAGCGCCTGGCTGTAGCGCGGATTACACAGGGTCTGGCCCCTGTTTTTAGTACGGCTGAGGGGCCGGTGGTGGGGCTGCATTTAAGTGCTCGCAAAGAAAAGCAGCGTTGGCCGGTTGAGAATTTTGCGGCGCTGGCACGTCATCTGCACCAGCGTTATGGCGTCCGTTTCCTGATTTTTTGGTCGCCCGGCGATGAAAGTAATCCGTTTCATCCCGGTGACGATGGCAAGGCGGCGAAATTGCTTGCCGAGATTGCCGATCTGCCGGTCGCGCCGGTGCGTACTGAAGTTCTGTCAGAACTGATCGCAGGCCTCTCGCTGGTTGATTACGCGATACTTTCCGATGGCGGCGCGATGCATCTTGCCGCTGGCTTGGGTAAGCCGCTGGTCTGTTTCTTCGGCAATTCGCCGGCTGCGCGCTGGCATCCGTGGGGTGTTTCTTACGAACTGCTGCAAAAGCCCTCGGAGGATGTTGGGGAAATTAGTGTCGATGAGGCTATCGATGCTTTTGACCGCCTGCTGGAAAGACAGTAAAAATCGATCGGTAAACTCGGTTGACCGCAGGGTATCCCGACCAACGGCAGTAATCGATACGTCCAGCTGAGCTTTGCCGGTTTAGTTCTTTTCGGTTGGCAGGTTCCATAGCGGCTTGAGTTGCGTCCCCAGCTGCTGGCTCAGGTAGTTGCCCATTTCCGGCGTCAGGTGATCGGTATCCCAATAGATTGAAAACTGGTCTTTTTTGACGCGGCAGGATTGCTCGTCACAAAACAGGTCAATCGGGTCAATCAGGTGCACGTTGGGTAGGCCTTGGACGGCTTTTTGCAGCCGTTGAAGCGTGTTGTGACGACGCTCATCGACACGCTGGCGGGAAAAGCGACATTCGCTTTCGGATTTCCGGTACAGGCAATGGGGGGCATTGAAATAAGGCTCGGGGACCGGGGCTAGCAGCAGCACGTCGAGGTGCATGGCCGATAGGGCTTCCAGCGTGCGGCGCAGGGATATTTCCAGCGTATCAAGAGCGCCTGCATTGTCGAGTGGCGGGCTGCCGACTTTCAAAGGCAGGTCTTTTGCCTCTGCCGCTGGCCAATCGTCGATCAGCGCATAGGACGTGATCGCGGCCGGGTTGGTTTCTGGGAGTGCGAGATAAGAGTTCCAGCGGCCGCCGAGCACCACCGATTTCAAACCCTGTTGCGCGAGCTTCTGTATTTCATCGAATACCAGCTGGTTGTGGCGGGCACAGGGGCGTTGAATGCGTCCTCCCTTGACCGGAGCCGCATCGAGCAATGGTGGACAAGCGCCAAAGGCGCGCATCAGATACTGCTTGCCGTTTGCCTCTGCCAGCGGGTAGAGCATGCCTTCCAGATGCCCGGCATGCGAGTCGCCCCAGGCAACAAGGTGGAGCGGTGTCTCTTTGGGGCCGCGCAGGCAGTTTTCACGCGGCGCTAATGCCTCGCCATCGCGCGGCTCGGCGCAGGCGGATGCATTGATGGCGAGTCGTTGCTTGCCCCATATCGCACTATTGGCCTGAATTTCGCGGGTGATCTCGGTATTGCGAGCCATCCCCCAACCTTTAAGTTGATGGGCAATGGCGCCAATGGCGAGGGTGATGGCCAGTGCGAGATACAAGGTGGATTTATCGGTCGAAAAGAGCCAGGGCCGGCGGCGGCGGATGGGCGTTTCGATGAACCGGTATGAGGCGAAGGCCAATACCAGCGAGAGCAGAACCAGCGAGACGTCGCGCGGCAGCAGCCGTTCGCCAAGGTAATAGGCACGCCCCAAAGAGAGCAGCGGCCAGTGCCAAAGATAGAAGCTGTAGGAAACAAGACCGATGTAGATGGCAATCTTGTTTTTCAATAACGCCTGCACCAAGCTCGAGCTCGAATGGCAGTGGATGGCATAGATCAATGCCGCCGTGCCGAGCACGGCGGCCGGATAGAGGAAAACGCCATATTTATCCGGATCGAGCGGCAGGCTCAAGGCGCCGAGGATGAGCAGCAGTGCCATGCTGGAGAGCAGGCGGACGGGTGCGGTGCTCTTTCGTTGGTGGCGCGCGGCACCGGGCAGAAGGTTGATCAGGCCGCCGAGGGCCAGTTCCCAGACGCGCGCGGGCATTGCGTAGAACGCGGTGCTTGGGTTGCTGGCCAGATTGCTCAACCAGTAGGCGAATGAGGCGAGGATTGCGGTCGAGAGGGTATAGGTGAGCAGCCGGTCAGCGTTCCACTGGAATTTTTTGGCCAGCGTGAAACAGGTCAGAAGGAGCAGGGGCCAAAATAGGTAAAACTGTTCTTCGACGGAGAGCGACCAGGTATGCAACAAGGGCATAACGTCGACTGACGGATCGAAATAGCCGCCCGAGTACTGCATGAAATGGATGTTCGAGAACATCAGCAGGACCGCAGTTACCGATTTTTGCAGGCGAGGCAGCTCTGCCGGAAAGAGAATGAGCCAGGCGCCAAGCAGGGTGGCGAGAAGCACAACCGCCAGCGCGGGCAGCAAGCGGCGGAAACGGCGGGCGTAGAAGGCAATGAAGTCAATGCGGCCGGTGTGCTGTCCCTCGTTATGCAGCAAGCCGGTAATCAGATAGCCGGAGATGACAAAGAAGATGTCGACCCCCAGATAGCCGGCGCTGAAGCCGGGCACGCTGGCGTGGTAAAGCACCACGGCAAGGACGGCGAGGGCGCGTAGGCCGTCTATTTCTGGGAGGTGCTTGCTGCTTGAGATTTTCATGGTGATCAGGGGATGGCGCTGCACATTTCTGTCGAAATTTGATCTCAGCAATGACGACACATCGAGATCGGCAATCTGAGTTATTCGGCAGGATTTATGGGGCCAATTTCGTTTCGTTCAGCGTCCGGCACTGGAAGTGCCGGTTTGTAATGTACTGGCGCGATGGTATTGAGTGAGGGCATCGGAAAATCAAGCCGCTCCCCGCTTTTAATCGGCCGCCTCTCAAAATTCCAGCCCGCTTTCCTCGTAGACCGTAGCAAAGTCCGTCAGTATTTCAACGCTACTTAATTCCACCGGGTCGCCGGGGGAGAGCGTGATGATTTGCCAGCCGATATCGCCCTGGCGGCGGTGGATTTCGATACCGGCTTCGTTTTGGCTGACCAGCACATATTCCAGCAGCGAGGGCAGGCTGCGGTAGGCGAGCAGCTTTTCGCGGCGGTCGGTGGCTTCGGTGCTGGTGGAGAGCACTTCGACGACGAGGCGTGGGGTTTCAATCAGCGTGTCGGCGGCGGTCACGTTTTGATGCCGTGGATCGCAGGTCACCATCACGTCGGGGTAGTAATAGCTGTTGAGTTTGGCGACCCGGAGTTTGGCGTCGCTCATGAACGTCCGGCAGGGCGAGCCGCGAAGATGGGCGCGCAGTAGGGTGTAAATATTGCCAGCGATGACGTTATGCCGAAGCGAAGCGCCGGTCATCGCATAAATGCTGCCGGTGACATATTCGTGCTTGACCGGGCTCTGTGCCTCAAGGGCAAGATATTCGGCTTCACTGATTTGCGCGTAGCTGGCGATTTTCATGGTCGTTTCTCCCTGCATTCGAGGCTGGAATTATGCGGCATAGCGGCCCAATACCATAAATCCAACCGCCGGCACTAGTGCGCCGCTTCCCAGTTCGGCCCGACGCCGACTTCGACAATCAGCGGCACCTTCAACTCAGCGACCTGCGTCATCAGGCGCGGTAGCTGCAAACGAACTTCAGCCAGTTCCTCGTCCGGCACTTCCAGCACCAGTTCATCATGCACCTGCAAAACCAGGCGCGATTTCAGCGTTGACCGTAACAGCCAGTCCTGCACGGCAATCATCGCCAGCTTGATCAAATCCGCCGCCGTCCCCTGCATCGGCGCATTGATCGCGGCGCGTTCGGCGCCCTGGCGCTTCATGCCGTTGCTGG
>CAZLPR010000069.1:0-8505 GCA_964561415.1 uncultured Dechloromonas sp.
AATCGCGCTGCTCGCGTCGCGTAGCGCCGTCAATTGGCGTGTCAGATAGGTGCCGAGCATCAGCGAGAAGAAGGCGACCATGCCCATTTCGATCAGTGAGAGCATCCACAGCCAACGCTTCAGATCGCTCATGATTTTTTGGAACGGGCCAATTGCGATGCCGAACTCGATATAACCGACCTTTTCTCCGGCGATATTGACCGGCACCCGGCGGTCAAATTCACCGTCATCGACCTCGGCAATCAGCGCATCAATTGACCTGCCGGGCGGCGGCAGTTTGCCGCGTTCGACCATCGTGCTCTCTTCGCGATCAAGATAGCGCACGTAGCTGATCTCCTGCGTATCGAGCACATCGCTGGCAATGCTGTCGATCGTTGCCAGGTCATAAGCCAGTATTGCATCGCGGGTGCTCGCCACGAGCAGACGCGATGTGACCTTGACCCGCCGTTCGATTTCGTTTTCGTTGGAACTCTTCAACATACCCAGCACGCTGACGCCAAGAATGGCCAGCAGGATGCCCTCGATCAGGGCAACGCCGATGATGGTTTTGGTTCGAAAACGCATTAATTAGCCGGTTTGGCACCTACACCGACGGCAATATTCAGTTTGAGCTGGCGAATCTCATCCCAGTCGGCGTCGCTAGCCGCCTCAAAACCCTTGATGCTCAGCGGTTGCAGCAATGGTTTGCCGGTCTCGTCAGCATCCAGAGAAAGCAGCGCCGCGGTCAGTTTGGCGAGCAAAGCCGCATCAACCCGGGGATGTGCGGCCAGCGCATGCGGCGTGTAGTCGGGGGTTACGGTCAACACGCGCAATTGGCTCGAAATCGCCGGATCAATTGCTGCCAGCGTGCGCTTGATCCCACCGCCGGCGGCAAAGCGGCCTTGGGCCACGCCGCGATAAACCGAATCATGCGAGCTGACATAGTGCGCTTTGATCGGCACGTTTTGTCGCGAAAACTCGGCGCGCGGCAAAATGCTGGCGGCGAATGCAGCAGGTGCCGGGAAGGCAATCTCCTGCCCGGCCAGATCCGCTACCGACTTCGCCTTGCTCTCTTTCGGCACGACAATAATGCCGACCAGACGCCGTTCCTTT
The DNA here is from genome assembly GCA_964561415.1 of uncultured Dechloromonas sp. Lineage (GTDB taxonomy): Bacteria > Pseudomonadota > Gammaproteobacteria > Burkholderiales > Rhodocyclaceae > Azonexus. The sequence goes on from CAZLPR010000069.1 coordinate 1,093, forward strand.
TCCCGGGCAAAGGCCCGATAACCCGGCGCCTTGCTGAAAACCGCGTAGTGGTATGGATTCATATAAGCCAGGTCGTACTCACCTTTTTGCAGGCGTGACTCAAAATTCGGGATGTCCGGCGCTGTTTTGAAAACCAGCGTCACGCCTGCCCGGCGACCGGCCTCGGCGAGTAGAGGAATCCAGTTTTTGGCCAGAGCGCTGGCTGCCTGCTGCGGCACAATACCGACGCTCACTGCCGGCAGCGGCGCCTGTGCGCTCAGGCTGACCAGCGGTGCTGTCAGGATCAAGGCAATTGCGGCGCGGCGGAGTCGGGCAAGGTTAAAAGTCACGGGGATTCCTTCAGAATTAAAAAATTAAATATCGGTGTGTGTGATGCGGCGCTAAAGGGGGGGAGACATTTTATCGTCACCGGCAGCGAACAAGCATGATCGGAAAGGCGATATTTGCCATAAATTCGCTGCATTAACTCGCCATCATCTCGCTCACGGTTTTTTCCGGAAAAGCTTTTTGGATGGTGGCGATCGTGTCGTTCAGGATCTGCTCAACGGCGGCAACCTGCTCAGTTACGTCATCCTCTTCTTTCTCGATGTCGATTTCCAGATCTGCCGCAATTTTGCTTAGTTGGTCGGCGCCGATGGTGGCGCTGACACCTTTCAGGCTATGGGCGAGTCGAGCCGCGGTTTCGAGATCGTGATTGGCAAGTGCGGCCTTGATTTTTTCCGCTTCGCCAGCAAAGCGCCGGCAAAAATCAATGAGGATTTTTTCGTACAGCGGGCGACGATTGTCCATGCGGCTCAAAGTCTCCGCCGTATCCAGCCCGGCAATGGCGGGGAAGGGCGGCAGGTCTGGCGTGCTGGCAATCGCTTTCGCCGCCACGGCTGCCGACTTCGCTATCGTCGGCGTCGCCGGTGCCGGCGCTAGCGCCAGGCTTTGCGGCTTCCAGCGACTCAGCACCTGAATCAACTTGGCAACTTCAAGCGGCTTGTTCAAAAAGTCGTTCATGCCTGCGGTCAGGCATTTTTGCCGTTCCTGCATGGCGCCATTGGCGGTCAGCGCAATGATCGGAATTTCCGGGTTAAGCCGGCCGGCGCGAATCCGTCGGGTCGCCTCCAGGCCATCAAGCACCGGCATTTGCACATCCATCAAAATCAGATCGAATTTGCCATCAAATAACTCGAGCTTCATCAGCGCCGCCTCGCCGTGGCCGGCTATTTCGACCGAGGCTCCAAGCGCATCGAGCAGGTCGTTCATCAGCACCTGATTGGTCTCCACGTCCTCGGCGACCAATATCCTCAAACCGTCGAGGGGCAAGGACTCGTTATCGACCGGTACGCTACTGTCCGCGCTGCCTTCGGTCAGGCGCACGATCAGATCGGTTATCCCCGATGCGGTGATCGGTTTTTCCAGCGTCTCATCAAAGTTTTCGAATAATCCCTCATAAGGTGTCGCGTGAATGTCCGAACTGGTTGCCAGAACAAGCTTGCTCCGTTGGCCGAGCAAGGCGCGGAGATGCCTGGAAAGTTCAATGCCATCCATGCCGGGCATGACGAGATCGAGTATGACGATATCGAAGGGCTTATCCAGTCGCTCGCGGATCAGGTCGATGGCTTGATCGCCGGAGTTTGCGGTCGACACGCGGCAACCCTGCTTTTTCAGCATTTGCGAGAGCACGGTGCGCGCCAGTTCGCTGTCGTCGACCACCAAAATGTCAATCTCGGTGCGTTGCTTGATCAAATTGAGATTCGGCGTCGTTTCGAGTTGAACATCGAAGCCGAAAATGGAACCGACATTGGGGCGGCTATCGACCCAGATATGGCCACCCATCAATTCGACCAACTGTTTGCTGATGACCAGCCCCAGGCCGGTGCCGCCGTAATTTCTCGAGGTTGACTGGTTGCCCTGAGAAAACGCCTTGAACAGCTTGGCTCTTTGCTCTGGCGTCATGCCGATGCCGCTATCCTGAACCCGGCAATTCAGACAGTATTTGCCGTTATCCATTTTTTTGCCGTGGATAAAGACAATGATTGAGCCCTTTGGCGTGAACTTGATGGCATTGCCCACCAGATTGATCAATATCTGCGACAACCTGAGCGTATCGCCACAGAAAAAACTGGGGACATCGGGGTCGACGATATATTCAAGCACCAGCTGTTTTTCTTGTACCCGGCCACGGAACAGCGTGGAGAGGTTATCCAGCACCTCGTCGAGTTTGAAAACCTCCTTTTCGAGGCTCATCATGCCGGCGTCGATTTTTGAAAAATCGAGAATGTCATTGACCAATTGCAGTAAATGTTTGCCCGAGGTGTTGATGCGCTTGACGTAATCGCGCTCACGGTAATTCAGCTTGCATTTTTCGAGCAACAGGTAAGTGAGGCCGATCACGGCATTCAATGGCGTACGGATTTCGTGGCTCATATTGGCCAGAAAGGTCGTTCGGGCATTCGCCATATCGCGCAATTCGACCTCGATTTTTTCCTGCAGGATGCGATAAGCGGCGCCTTGATCAAGGTCGAAGGCCAAGCGGTTTTGCAGGCACTCAAGCTGTTGATTCACCTTGGCAATTTCATCATGGCCATTGATGTCGATATGGTTGCTCAATTTCCCCGCTGCCATCGCGTCCAGGGTCGGCAAAATGCGGCTCTGGATCGGTTGAAGCACCAGTTTCTGGAGCAGCCAGAACGTCGCCCCGCCGACCATGGCAAAAATAAGCAGGCAGCCCAGTGCCAGCCAGGTGATAATTTTTCGCATCTCGGCAAACGAAGTGTCGGTGTCGACCATCGCTGCAATATAAGTATTCAGCGGTTCGATTTTTTCAAAAATGATCCGCTTCGTACTCGGTGCTTCCTGGCCTAGTGCCTTGTTTTGCCAGCTCAACGTGAGTTCGCCATGGTTTATTTTTTTCAGGGCGTTGCCCAGCGCTGCCGGCACCCAGTTTTCAGCCAGAATTGGTTCGTCGACCGGTCGGCTTGAAACGAGGATGGGCGTCGCAAAATTAATGCCGTCGCCGGCGTAAATCAACAAAATGTCGCCCGCCAAATCTGCCCGCAGCGCGTGTGTCGTCGCCCTTAAATCGCTGACAAAACGATCGAGATTTTTAGTGACTAAAGTGGCGCCAATGATTTCGCCACCAGGGGCGCGGAGCGGCAAGAAATAGCGCATTTCAAACTGCTTGCCCTGATATTGCGTGTCGCTATAAGGCTTGCCAGCCAGTAAGGCGATGGCGGCAGGGCTGTTGCCGAACAAAAAGCTGTTTTCGGGCACATCGAAGCGGCCCCAGATGCGGCTAAAGCCACTGCTGGTGGCGACATAAATTGCAGCGCTGGCGCGGCTGTTCTGGCTTACCAGTTGTCCACTGGCGCCTTGCAGGGCTTCAGCGCCGGCTGAATGGGCTAATGTTTCAAGGCTTTTGGCACTATCGGCGTATTTTTCGCCAAGGTGCACGGGGAGCAATACGCCAAATCGATTCGACAATATCGATAGCTCATTATTCTGTTGGTCGAGTCTGACGGCAATATTGCTCTTGATCAGCTGCAGGTCGCTCTGCAAGTGTTTGCTCAGGTTGCTATCGATCCGGTTCTTGATGACGATGGCGAGCAGGCTGCCGCCAAGTAGAACAATGAAGCTGGCGACGAGCAGCGCGGCAGCGAGAAATTTGTAGGGCAGCCCCAGGTGGTTGAACCAGCCGGGTAAAAACTGTTTGCCATTTGTCTCGAAAGCTTCACCCAAAACAGCCAGCGCACCGGGTCTATTGCTGGCTGGCAGCCGGTTCATTTCGGCGTATTTTTGCTCGGCTGCCGCGATCTGGGCTGGACTCGCCTTGTGCCGTACCGACATGTAGCCCGTCACCCGGCCATTTTCGACGATCGGCGAGATATGTGACTCAACCCAATAAGCATCGCCATTTTTACAGCGATTTTTGAGTACGTCGATGGTTGGCAAGCCAGCTTTCAGCTGCCGCCAGATTTTGGCGTAAAGCAACTTTGGCACATCGGGGTGGCGAACAATATTGTGTTGTTTGCCTAGTATTTCGTCAGATGACCAGCCCGAAATAGTGCAAAACGCCTGGTTGGCGTAGACGATTCGACCGTCTGGGTCGGTACGCGAAATCAGCGGTATGCCTTCGGGGGCGTCAATGAGCCGGCCGGATAGCGGTTTTTGTCTGGGCATGATTAGAAGAGCTCGATATTGTTTTTCGCAGTAAGGCCGATTAACCGTTTTTCATAAGCCGCTTCAGTTGCCGCCAGTTTTTCTTCAGCGCTGCGGTCAACCACCGAACGGCAGCAAAAAACGTCACCCGAGATCGGGTCGATGAGCAGTTTGCGCGAACAGTTGCCGAGCACGTCAATCGCTGCCAGTTTGATGCCCTCGCGTCCGATCCATTCGCGGGCAAAAACAACATTGCGTTGCCCAATATTCAGGCTGGTCTTGCTGACGATAGTGCCGCCGCCAAACATTTTGGCCAGCAGGCGGCACTTTTTTGCGCCTTTGCTCAGCATCGCATTGAGCATGGTTTCCATCGCCGCATCCCCGGCCAAGGTGATGTCGTTTGGGTTGTTGCTGTTGCTGATACGCGAGGGCAGCAAAAAATGGTTCATCCCGGCCAGGCGAATATGCGGGTCGTAAAAACAGACCGAAACGCAGGAGCCGAGCAAGGCCGCCAGCGGCCGCTCAGGCTCCACCCCCCAGGCGCCGGGGGTGATATTGATGGCTCGGCCAAACAGGTCGCGAACCATTGCGCTCATGGGTAAATGCTTTCCTGGCTCGCTCCGATTTTTAACCGGGCGCACCACGGCCGAGTCATCGACAGTCATGACCTTGATTTTGCCCATCTCTTAATCCTGCCTTTGATAAATCGTCGGTTTGATCAAGCGCAGATTGCCGGCAAAACCATGCAGCGATTCCGAATGGCCAATAATCAAATGTCCGCCCGGGCGGAGTTTGTGGCTCAGGCGTTCGATCAGGCGGCGTTTGGTGTCGACATCAAAATAGATCATCACATTGCGCAGAAAGATGATGTCGAATTGGCCGATTTCCGGTAGTGCGGTATTCAGATTGACCTGCCGAAAACGGGTTCGACTGAGCAAATCCGGCGCAATCATGAACGAGCCTTCCGAGGCGAGAACGCCTTTCAGGCAGTATTTTTTCAAATAATATTCCGGCAAACCGCGCGTCTTGCTCATCGGGTATTGCCCCGACTTGGCCGTAGCCAGCACTTGCGTGTTGATATCCGAGCCGGTGATCCGCCACTTGACGCCGAGGCCGAGTTTGTCGGCGAGCAGCATGCAGAGCGTATAGACCTCCTCGCCGGTTGAGCAGGCTGCGCTCCAGATTTCCAGGTCGTGGCCCTTGGGAAAACGCGGCAACAGGGTGTTTTCGAGATAATCGAAATGTGCCTGTTCGCGGAAAAAATAAGTCTCGTTGGTGGTCAGCAGATCCACCATCGTCTGCGATTCGCCGGTCGGGTTGCCCGGCGAGAGTAGTTTTAAGTACTCGCTAAAACTCTTCAGGCCGTAATGGCGCAAGCGTCTGGTCAAGCGACCGCTGACCAGCATTCGCTTGGCGTCGCTCATGCTGATGCCGGCCAGTTCGTAGATCAGATCGCGAAACCGTTTGAATTCGGTATCGCTGATTGCGATGACGCCGTTATCAAGCGGGTTTTCAAGCAGAGGTTCAGTTTTCACCGCTGTTTTCCACGGTCAACGCTGAAAGTTGGGTCATTTTTTTCAACGGCGTACTCAGCTTTGCTCAGGATGTTATTAATGGAGATCATGATGGTGGCTGAATCGTCAACGATCATCGCGGGTTTTATGAGGCTCCCCCGGCGTGGCGGTAAATTGCGGCGGGGTTGGGCTGCGTTGTTGTTGAATGATTTGCCAACAATGTATCAGATATGAAATTTACGGACAATAACTATCAAATATCTGTCAGAAAATATTTTATTGTCTGGTTTTGTTTCCTGATTCGACTGGGCTGATTGTTTATGCCAAATGTATTGCACTGATTTATAACAATAAAATTGTTAGTCGGGTGTGGTGTTGATTATTTTTGGTTGCGATAGGTTGCTTCAGGTTGATGTTTATAAACGCTAATATGGCATGTTGGTAAAAGTGGATTAATAGTTGACGACTCTGCTTTATCTAGCAAAAATGCTTGATGATTTCAATAATTTCCAGGCAAAAGATGGTGGTTTGCGGAGCGCAGGTTTTGTCAGCTCAACCGGCGAGTTTGGTCTGTCGGCCAATCGTCGCGCTCGCAATGGTGTTAAGTGGCTGCCATGCCTTGATGCGAGGTGATTAAGTATGTCCGAATTGTTTGAGGCGGTTGATTTGCGAACCAACCTGGTGCGCGATAACCAGACGGAGGTTCTGCTCCTGACGCTCGGCTCGCGGGAGGTCTTCGGCATCAATGTTTTCAAAGTGCGCGAAGTGTCCAAAATGTCGGTGATAACCCGAGCGCCCAATATGCCGCCGGGCATGGTCGGCCTGGTGACGCTGCGCGGCCAGGTGATTCCGGTCATCTCACTGGCCAGCGTCGTTGGCTTGCCAATGCCCGATGCGGTGAGCTGCATTATGCTGGTGGCCGAGTTTTCACGACGCACCGTGGCTTTTATGGTGCAGGCAGTAGAACGGATTCATTGCGTTAATCGGGACCAAGTGCGCCCGGCCGAAGGGGCGGCCGGTTCGTCGCTGGTGACCTCGATCGTTTCGCTTGAGGATGGGCGACTGGTCTCGATGCTTGATGCCGAACAGATACTGGCCAATGTTTTTGGTGAAGCCATCATCGGCGATCTTTCGCCAGTGCACTCTGCGGCCCGCTGAAGTAAGCTATCCGTGGGTTTTGTCGACGATTCGCTGGTCGCTCGCCATCAGATCGGCGCAGTGCAGGAGAAACTGCAGGTTAGTCATCGCCATGCCCAAAATGGCCGCGAAGCCGCCGGCCCTGCAATCAGCCGCCGATCACGCGCGCCTCACCGAAACACCGCTTTCCGATACTTTTCGCCCGATTCTGGTTGATCCCGAAATGCATCGGATCACACACGCATTTTCTGGGTGGTCACCGAGCTGGCGTTTTCGCTTTGTTGCAGGGTGCTGGCGAGCCGGCGTTTTTCCGGGGCGCTGAGTTTTTTCGTGGTGTGTTCGGCTTTTGAGGCTGACGAGCGATCCGGATGCGTTTCGAAACCGAGCAGCCTGGCGGGTGGGTGCGAGCGTGTGTAACGTGCGCCGCTGCCATTTTGATGCGCCGCGTAGCGGGCTTCGAGATCGACGGTAATGCCGGTGTAAATGCTGCCGTCCACGCATTCGATCAGGTAGAGATACCAGGGTTTGGCTGGTTGCATCGGTCGTTCTGGAATGGTGGCGGTGCCGGCCTCAATCAGCTTCGACGCGGTTGCGCCCGGCTTCTTTGGCGCGGTAG
>CAZLPR010000070.1:0-2945 GCA_964561415.1 uncultured Dechloromonas sp.
CGCCGCGTGCCCGCCGGGCGAGCAGGGCGCTTTTCAACAAGCCTTGCGTATCAATGACCAGATCGTAGGAATTTGCCTTGAGATCGCTGAGGCAGGCGTTGATTTCCCGCCAGGTCTTGCCGCTCAACAAGGCTTTGCGCCAACGCCGCAGCGCGACCGGAATGATTTTTTCAACGCCAGGGTGCAGGCGCGGAATGGCGGCAAAACTTTCCTCGACACACCAGTCGACCGTGACATTCGGGAAATGCCGTTTGATGTCGCTGACCACGGGCAAGTTGTGGATAACGTCGCCGAGCGAGGAAGTTTTCACGATCAGGATGCGCATCGGCAGATAAAATGACGGCTTTTCGAAGCGCCAATTATAAATGCCCGCCTCGCAGCCACCGCTTTCTGTTGTCATCATCACGCTCAATGCCGCGTCGCAACTGGCCGCTTGCCTGGAAAGCGTGCGCTTTGCCGATGAAATTATCGTCGTCGACTCGGGCAGCACAGACGGCACGCCAGCCCTGGCCGAAGCTTATGGCGCCAAAGTCATCGCCCAGGGCTTTGGCCGACAAAAACAGTTTGCCGTCGAAGCCGCCAGCCACGACTGGGTGCTTTGCCTGGACGCCGACGAACGCGTCAGCCCGGCCTTGCAAGTGAGCATCGAAAAGGCGCTAAAAACAGCGTTGACCGCAGGAAATGCCGCAACCGCCTTCCGTTTTCCCCGCTGCAACCGCTTCCTCGGCCGCTATCTGCAGCATGGCGAAGGCTATCCCGACTGGAGCCTGCGCCTGTTTGACCGCCGCCAGGCGCGCTGGTCGGATGATGCAGTGCATGAAAAAGTCGTCACCCAAGCCAAGGTCGGCGAATTGACGGGCGATCTGCTGCACGACTCGGCCGAATCACTGGCCAGCTACCTGAGCAAACAAAACCGCTACACCACACTGGCGGCAGAAGCTGCATTAGCAGCGGGCAAGCGCGCCAGTTTTGGGCGTATTGCGCTCAGCCCGCTGGTTCGCTTCATCAAGTTTTATGTCATCCGGCAAGGTTTTCGCGACGGCTTGCCGGGGCTGATTCATATTGCCATCGGTTGTTTTAATAGCATGATGAAATATTCCAAAATGCTGGAGCGCCAGCATGCCGATGCTGCGCTGCGGTAAAATTCAGACTTTCGTGCCAGGGGTTCACTCGTGAAAATTCTCGTCACCGGCGCCGCCGGCTTTATCGGCTCAAGCGCCTCGCTACGCCTGCTGGCGCGGGGCGATGAGGTCGTCGGTCTCGACAACATGAACGACTACTATGACGTCGGCCTCAAGGAAAGCCGACTGGCGCGCTTGACCTGTCATGCCAAATTCCGCTTTGTCAAACTCGATGTCGCTGATCGCGCCGGCATGGAGGCATTATTTGCCGCCGAGAAATTCGACAAGGTGATCCACCTCGCCGCCCAGGCCGGCGTGCGTTATTCCTTGCAGAATCCGCATGCCTACATCGACAGCAATATCGTCGGCTTCACCCACATTCTCGAAGGCTGCCGCCACAACAAGGTGCAGCATCTGGTCTACGCCTCCAGCTCCAGCGTATACGGCGGCAATACCAAAATGCCGTTTTCCGAACACGACAGCGTCGATCACCCGGTCAGCCTCTACGCCGCGACCAAAAAAGCCAACGAACTGATGGCGCATACCTACAGCCACCTCTACGGCCTGCCGACCACCGGCCTGCGCTTCTTCACCGTCTATGGCCCGTGGGGCCGGCCGGACATGGCGCTCTTCCTGTTCACCAAAGCCATCCTTGAAGGCCAGCCGATCGACGTCTTCAACCACGGCAACATGCAGCGCGACTTCACCTACGTTGATGACATCGTCGAAGGCGTCATTCGCGTCCTCGACAAAAATGCTGCGGTCAACGCCGAATATGACGCAATTTCTGCCGACCCGGCAAGCAGCAACGCGCCTTACCGCCTCTTCAACATCGGCAACAACAATCCGGTGCAATTGCTCGATTTCATCGGCGCCATCGAAGACGCCATCGGCCAGAAAGCCGAAAAGCGCCTGCTACCGCTACAGGATGGCGATGTCCCGGCCACCTACGCCAATACCGACCTGCTCAACGACTGGGTCGGCTTCGTTCCCGGCACCAGCGTGCAGGACGGCGTCAGCCGTTTCGTCGCCTGGTATCGGGGATACTACGGCTGCTAGCTGTTAGTTGGGGATCTGTTAGCAAAGGCAAGACCGCTACCGACTCCCCTACTAACAACTCCCTTACGAACAACTCCCCTACTAAGAGCTAACCAAAATGTGTGGCATCGTCGCGGCAGCTGCCGGTAACAACATCGTTCCCGTCCTCGTTGAAGGCCTGAAAAAACTCGAATACCGCGGCTATGACTCGGCCGGCCTCGCTGTCATCAGCGCTCACGGCGTCGAACGCATCCGCTCGGTCGGCCGCGTCGCCGAACTGGAAGCCGCCTCAGCCAGCACCCAGTCAGCCACCGGCATCGCCCATACCCGCTGGGCAACGCACGGTGCGCCATGCGAGCGCAATGCCCACCCGCACGTTTCCGGCTCAATCGCCGTCGTCCATAACGGCATCATCGAAAACTATGAAAGCCTGCGTCGCGACCTGACGGCAAAAGGCTACCTCTTCACCTCTGACACCGACACCGAAAGCATCGCCCACCTGCTCGAATCGACCTTGAAAAACGAGCCCGATCTTTTCAAGGCCGTACAGATCACCTGCCGCCAACTGGTCGGCGCCTACGCCATCGCCGCCATTGACCACAGGCAACCCGGCAAGGTCATCGTCGCCCGCGAAGGCTCGCCGCTGCTGCTCGGCGTTTCCGACACCGGCAATTACGCCGCTTCCGACGCCTCGGCGCTGCTCCAGGTCACCCGCAACATGGTCTATCTGGAAAACGGCGATGTTGCCGAGTTGACCGCAACATCGGTCAAAATCAGCCGCCTCGA
>CAZLPR010000070.1:2955-8412 GCA_964561415.1 uncultured Dechloromonas sp.
CGCCGGTCGAGCGCCCGGTCCATATCTCCCAGCTCTCCGCCGCCGCCGTCGAACTCGGCAACTACCAGCACTACATGCAGAAAGAAATATTCGAGCAGCCGGAAGCTCTGGCTAACACGCTGGAAATCGTCGGCGGCAGCAAAAGCATCCAACCCGGCATTTTCGGCGCCGAAGCCGGCAACTTGCTGGCCGATGTCGACTCAATTCTCATTCTCGCCTGCGGCACCAGCAGCCACTCCGGCTACACCGCCCGCTATTGGCTTGAAGCCATTGCCGGCGTCCCATGCAACGTTGAAATCGCCAGCGAATACCGCTACCGCAGCTCCGTCGCCAACCCGCGCCAGCTCATTGTTGCCATTTCACAGTCCGGCGAAACCGCCGACACACTGGCCGCCTTGCGCCACGCCAAAACACTTGGTCAGCACAAAACCCTGGCCATCTGCAACGTCCCCGAATCCGCCATCGTCCGCGAATGCGCGCTACGCTTCATCACCCGCGCCGGACCGGAAATCGGTGTCGCCTCGACCAAAGCCTTCACGACACAACTCGCCGCTCTTTTCGTCCTGACGCTGGTCATGGCCAAGGTCAAAAGCCGCCTCAGCGCCAAGCAGGAAAGCGCCTACATCGACCAGCTCCGTCACCTGCCGGTTGCGGTCAACAAGGTTTTAGAGCTCGAAAATGAAATCAAAATCTGGGCCCAGCGCTTCGCCGACAAAAACCACGCCCTTTTTCTCGGCCGCGGCCGACATTACCCAATCGCCATGGAAGGCGCCCTGAAACTCAAGGAAATCTCCTACATCCACGCCGAAGCCTACCCCGCCGGCGAACTCAAACACGGCCCGCTGGCTTTGGTCGATGCCGACATGCCAGTCATTTCCATCGCCCCGAACGACCAGTTACTCGACAAACTGAAATCCAATCTCAAGGAAGTCCAGGCCCGCGGCGGTGAACTCTATGTCTTCGCCGACGCCGATTCGGAAATCACCGAGTCGGAAGGCGTGCACGTCCTGCGCCTACCCGAACACTACGGCGAGTTATCGCCCATCCTGCACGTCATTCCGCTGCAACTGCTCTCGTACCACGCGGCGCTGGTCAAGGGTACCGATGTAGACAAACCGCGGAATCTGGCGAAATCGGTGACGGTGGAGTGATTGACACCTAACGGAACGCCCCTTGAGGGAAGGCCTCACACTTGCTCCGCATTAGCTAATAGTAAAGTTACTTCACGGTAAAAACTTCGATCAGCGTTTCAGTATCGCGCAAGGGAATGCTACCCAGCGAATAAGTCGGATGGGTTTTCAACTTTCTATTTGCAGCGGCGCCAATCACCAGTCGCGTCGGCAAATCGCGAGCTGCAGCCTCCAAGCGAGAAGCGAAATTAATGCAATCCCCTACCGCTGTATAGGTGCTGCGAAACGGCGTCCCCAAGTCACCAACCAGCGCCTGACCACTCTCGATACCGATTCGCACGCGTACCGGGCGGAAACCATGTTTGACTCGCTCCTCATTAAAGCGATCAACTTCATGCAGGATCTCCAGCGCCGCACTGACTGCACGGTCCGCCTGTTCAGGGCAGAGCAATGGCGCCCCCCAGAAAGCGACCAGGCCATCGCCGGTATATTTATCAAGCGTCCCGCCATGCTGCAACACTGGCCGTGTCAAGCAATCGAGAAAACCCTTCGTCAATGCTGCCGCATCAGCCAGAGAGAGTGATGAAGTCGTACGCGTATAACCCTCCATATCAGCAATCAGGACCGTGACCTCGCGCAAGGTCGGATTCAGGCTGTAGATCAAACCCGAACGCAATATTTCATCGAGCACAGGCTTGGCCACGTAATGTGAAAAAGTGTCGATCAGCTTCAATGCCTTACGCCGGGAAGCGCGCCATTCTTGATGAACAATCGCCAAAATGAAAAAAGAGAACACCCACAGCGGTGAAGAAACAGACCACTCGGCCCGGGCGCTCACACCCCAGAACGCAATCAACAACCAACTGCCGGCCAGGCACGGCACCAATAATAAATTACCCCAAACCGGCAAGCGAGCCAGGCACAGGGCAGCTACGACAGTACTTGCGAATATCCACAAAACCGGCCAGAAAGGCGCTGGAGAAGGCCTCTCCCCCCCACTTTCTGCTTGATCGAGCAAAGCAGAAACACTGGCGGCATGAACCATGACACCGGCGCTCAATGAGGCCAAAGGAATACTCACCCGGTCACCGAGACTGATAGCTGATGAACCGACAAGGACATAACGCCCCGCGAGCAAGTCGACCGGAGCCTTTTCGCGAAGAATCTCAGAAGCAGGAATGACTGTGTAGGCACCTAGGTCACGCTGAAAAGGTATCCGCCATTGACCATGCAAATTCTTCTCGTTTACGGCCTTGAGATTCAAGCCTTCAGCATGGCCACAAGCCAAAAAGGCCAGCGCAAAACTAGCGTAGTCGCGCGCCTCAAAACGGGTCAGTATCGGTGTGCGGCGTAATACCCCATCGCCATCTGGAGAATAACCAATATTGCCAACACAGGCCGCCCCTTTCAGGCCAGGATGATTGGCAATATAACCATGCGCTGTCACAGCGAGCGTCGCCTCAGAGGCCGCTTGCCCCCCCGCCAGACGGCCCAGAGAAATGGCATTGCTGCGTGGGGTATAGTCAAAAATCTGGGCCAAGGTCAATGGCGCATGCATTGCCAATGCGGCAAGGCGCGCATCTCCTTCAGGGTCGCCAGGTTCGGGAAATACAATATCCAGACCGACCGCCTGAACGCGATAAGTACTCAAAAGAATTTCAACCAGATCAGCCACCCGCCCTCGTGGCCACGGCCACGGCCCGATCTCGGCAATCGCCCCCTCGCTGATATCAATCACGACTATCCGCTGCTCAGGCGTTGTGTCGGCGCTCAGTCGGAGAAAAGCATCCCGAAGCCCTTCATCGAAACGATTCAGCAACTCGGGGCGTTGCACCTCAAGAAACGTGGTTAACGTGCAGGCGAGTACAACAAGAGCAACCTTGACCAGGCGAGCCGCATGCTGCACAAGATCGGTCATCACCTCTCCGGCCGGGCAAGGCAAAGTGCCGGCGTATCCAGAACCTCATCGTAGAGCGCGCGGTAGGCGCCACCGACAACCCCGGGCGTAAAATGCGACAGCCAACGACGCCGCGCCCCATCGCCCAGGCGCCGGCATAAGGCATCATCTCCGGCCAGTGCCGAAATTGCCTGGGCAAGCGGAACGTGATCAGCCGGCGGGATGACCAGACCGGTTTCATCATCGCGATTAACCCAGGAAGTACCGCTCCCCATCTCGCATGAAATCAGCGGCTTTGCCACCCGTGCGCCCTCAAGCAGCGTGATCCCGAAAGCCTCTGAACGCAGATGTGAGGGGAAAACCACTGCACGACACAATTCAAACAATGCCAGCTTATCCGCATCCGGTAGCGCCCCCAAAAAATACACATTGGTTAGCCCCTGCGCCTTGGCCAGTCGCTGCAAACGCGCTCCTTCTGGCCCATCACCGACAATCACAATCGGCACCTTCACCAGGCCCGCCGCCGCCAGAAGAAAGTCCAGTCCCTTGTAATAACGCAGGACACCAACAAAAAGGAAAAAACTACGCCCCAACTTTGCGGCCCATTGCGCGCATAAGGCAGCATCAGGTGTTGGCGCCTCAGCCAGGCAATGAGGAATACAAACAAGTTTCTCCCGATGCGATCGCAAAACCTCGCTACTTTCCGCATAATTAGGAGAAGATGCAACAATGCGGCTCGCCGCTCCCAGCAAATAACGCCGCAACGGCGCATACATCTGCCCCAAGCCCTTTTGACGCACGATATCCGACACATAAGTCACTATGACCGGCTGCTTGCGCCGACGAATAAACGGCAACAACATGTCAGCAAACGGCCAAGGGTAATGGATCTGAATAACATCGCACTGATCGGCAGCTTCCCGACAGCGCACCAGCGCATCCCAGCCCCCAAAATCGCAAGAAGCAATTTCAAACCAGGAGCGTGCCCGAACCAAACGCCCCTCAGGAAGATCCAATGTGGCTGGTTCCGGCTGGCGGGCCAACGCAAAAATTGTGTTATCAACAGCCAACGGCTTTGTCGCCAGGCAAAACTGCCGGATCGCCTCCTGTAATCCGCCCTGTGTTTCGGGAAAGTAGGTACGGTAAATGTGCAGGACGCGTAGGCTGGTTAGCATGAGAGTAACTTATCGGGCGTCACCGACACGCCACGAGTCGACGATAAATCTCGATGGTGGCCTGGGTGGTCCTGGCCCAAGTAAATTCCCTGGCACGGGACAAACCCTCACGGCGCAAACGGCTGACCAGCGCTGCATCGTCAATGATCTGTTGCATTGCCCAGGCAATCTGTTCACAGCAGTACGGATCAACCAACAAAGCAGCGTTGCCAGCCACTTCCGGCAAAGAGGTAATACACGAGGTAATGACCGGCAATTCGGCGGCAAAGGCTTCCAGGACCGGCAGGCCAAAACCCTCATGGAGAGAAGGAAAAACAAGCCCAGAGGCGCAGCGTAGAATAACCGGTAGATCTTCGCCCGGAACATAGTTCAGCCATTGCACCTGCCGATCATCAACGCGCAGTTGATCGTCAATTTCAGCACATTGCCAGCCCGCCCTGCCGATAAGCAGGAGAGGATACGACGCACGAGTGGCGGCAGGGAGGCTGCGATGGGCATCAATAATTCTGGTAACATTTTTCCGCGGCTGCAGCGTACCGACGAACACCAGAAAATTTTTCGGCAACCGGTAACGAACACGGACGGTACGCAATTGCTCTGCGGTCGGTTTCGCAAACCATCGGCCATCTACACCCAAAGGTACTACGCTGATCTTGCTGTCTGACAGACCAAAAAACCGAATCAGCTCTTCTTTTGAGTACTCGGAAATAGTAATTACATGGTCTGCAAAACCTGCGGTTTTCCGCCAGATTGAATTCTTGAGGGTGGCGAACCGATAATTTACCCACTCGGGGTGCGCCAGAGGAATCGCATCCATAAGGGTTGCAACAACCGGAACGCCTGTAATGCGGGGAATCAAGTGGTCAGTCGCATGGATCACGTCCACACGGCGGCTCAAGCTCTGGCTGCCAGAATATGATTTCCCCAGTAGCAAAGAGGACAACGAACCCATAGAAAATCGTGGCAGACGATGCGAAACCATTCCCTTTGGGAGCAACCCGCCCGACCCGAATGCGAACGGACAGATATCTAAACCTGGATCGGTGACCAGGCAATCCAGAAGAGACTTGGTATAGCCCCCGATTCCATCAATCCCGGAAGTAGCCAATCCTCTGCCAAGCACAGTCGTGCCGAAACCTATGCCTAATTTACTCATGATTGCCACTTTTTAAGTAAGTGCCATTCGGGTCTGCCCCCAGAGCCTCCGCACTCGAACATCATAACGGGCACAGTCCGAGGAAGCGCATGCGTAACT
>CAZLPR010000071.1:0-8407 GCA_964561415.1 uncultured Dechloromonas sp.
CGATTGCCGAGGCGAAACCGGAGCGCCTGCAAAAAGTGCTGGCTCAGGCCGGGATTGGTTCGCGACGCGAAATGGAAGAGTGGATTGCGGCAGGGCGCATCAGCGTCAACGGCGTGACGGCGCATCTTGGTCAAGGCGTGATTCCGACGGACAAGGTCAAGATCGGCGGCCGTCTGGTAAATATGCGTTTTACGACGACGAAAACGCCGCGCGTGGTGATTTACCACAAGCCGGAAGGCGAAATCGTTTCACGTGACGATCCCGATGGCCGGCCTTCCGTATTCTCGGCACTACCGCGCATTCGCGGTGGGCGCTGGATCGCTGTTGGCCGTCTTGACTTCAATACTTCCGGCTTGCTGATTTTTACAACCTCAGGTGAATTAGCCAACAAATTGATGCACCCCAGCTCGGAACTGGTCCGCGACTACGCGGTTCGGATCCTTGGTGTATTGAGCATGGAGTCACAAGCGTTACTGCTGAGCGGTCTTGAGCTTGATGATGGCCCGGCCAGTTTCACCAGTTTGCAAGAGGCAGGTGGCGAGGGCGCCAATCACTGGTACCGCGTCACTTTGCTTGAAGGCCGCAATCGAGAAGTGCGCCGGATGTTTGAAGCGGTAGGCTGTACGGTCAGCCGTCTGATACGCGTACGCTACGGTCCGATCAGCCTGCCGCCACAATTGAAGCGTGGTCGGGTGCGCGAGCTGAATGAGGCGGAAGTCAAGGTTTTCATGCGCGATCTGGAAAAGATGATTCAACCGGAGGGTGAGCGCCTGGAAAGCGCATAAACTCCGTCAGACTCATTTACCGAGGGGGGAAAACTCGTTATAATTCATCGGTTTTTTCCTCTCGCTATATTTGGCGAGGCATCTTTTTTTGCAAGGTGGGCGTTTCGCCCATTTTTTATTTGTGGCTATGGATTTAAATACGCTGATTGAAACGACCGTAGTTGGTCTGGGTTATGAACTCGTCGATGTCGAGATGTCGCCGCGCGGCCGTACTGTTCGCGTTTTTATCGACCTGCCGGGTGGTGATAAGGGAATTGACGTCGAAGATTGCGCCAAGGTCTCTAACCAGCTCTCGCGCGTCTTTGAAGTTGAGAATATTGACTTTGATCATCTCGAGATTTCTTCGCCGGGCCTCGATCGGGTGGTTAAAAAAGCGGCTGACTTCGAACGTTTTGCCGGTCAGGATATTCAGATCAAGGTACGTATTCCCCAAGGTGGCCGCCGTAACTTTCAGGGTGAACTGCTTGGCTGCAAAGATGGCAAGGTCGGTCTGCGTCTGGAAAAAGATGATGTGGAACTCGAATTTAATAATATCGAAAAGGCACGTCTAGTGCCGCGATTCGACTGAAGGACTAGGAGGTTTTAGCCCATGAGCCGTGAAATTTTGCTGCTGGTTGATGCATTGGCCCGCGAAAAAAACGTCAGCAAGGAAATCGTCTTTGGTGCCCTTGAGCTGGCCCTTGCCTCTGCCACCAAGAAGCGCATCAATGATGAAGCCGAGGTGCGCGTCTCGATTGATCGCAATACGGGTAGCTTCGAGTCCTTCCGTCGCTGGCAGGTCGTGCCAGATAACGAATACGTCAATGAGTTTCTTGAAATTCCCCTTTCCGATGCCCAGAAAGATGATCCGGAAGTTGAAGCGGGTGACTCCATTGAAGAAGCATTGGAGCCGATTGACTTCGGTCGGATTGGCGCCCAGGCTGCAAAACAGGTCATTCTGCAGAAAATCCGCGATGCCGAGCGTGAGCAAATTCTGACTGACTTCCTGGAGCGTGGCGATCATGTCGTTTATGGCACCATTAAGCGCATGGAGCGTGGCAATGCTATTGTTGAAGCGGGCAAGATTGAAGCGCTGCTACCACGCGACCAGATGATTCCGAAGGAAAATCTGCGTGTCGGTGATCGTGTCCGGGCTTTCATGTTGCGCATTGACCGTAATGCCCGTGGGCCGCAGATCATTCTGTCGCGCACTGCGCCGGAATTCATCATCAAACTGTTTGATCTGGAAGTGCCGGAAATTGCCGATGGTCTGATGGAGTTGAAGGCCTGTGCCCGCGACCCAGGCTTGCGCGCCAAAATTGCAGTCAAGTCGAACGACCCGCGTGTCGATCCGATTGGTACCTGCGTCGGCCTGCGCGGTTCCCGCGTGACCGCCGTGCGCAATGAAATTGGCGGCGAAAATATTGATATCGTGCTGTGGTCAGCTGACCCGGCGCAGTTCGTGATTGGCGCTCTGTCGCCGGCTGAAGTTTCGTCGATCATGGTTGATGAAGAAAAGCATGCCATGGACGTCGTGGTCGATGAAGACAATCTCGCCATTGCGATCGGTCGTAGCGGTCAGAATGTCCGCCTTGCCTCCGAGTTGACCGGCTGGACCATCAATCTGATGACTCAGGATGAGTCAGCCAAGCGTTCAGAAGCAGAATCGGCTGAAACCCGTTCGATCTTTGTGCAAAAACTTGATATCGATGAAGAGTTGGCTGACCTGCTGATCGAGGAAGGATTTTCGAGTCTGGAAGAAGTGGCCTATGTACCGCTGGCTGAAATGCTTGAAATTGATGGGCTTGATGAAGAAATCGTCAATGAGCTGCGTAATCGCGCTCGCAATGTGCTCCTGACTGAAGCGATTGTGACCGAAGAGCAACTCGAAAATGTCGCCGATGACCTGATGGGTCTCGATGGCATGAGCAAGGAACTGGCCGCCAAGTTGGCTGGCAATGGCGTCAAGACCCGCGATGATCTCGCTGAGTTGGCGGTTGATGAACTCACGGAAATGACCGGCATCGACGACGAGCGTGCCAAGGAACTCATTCTGAAGGCACGGGCTCACTGGTTCGAGTGAGCGGGAGGTAGCAATTATGTCCGCAATAACTGTTTCACAATTTGCTGTTGAACTTAAAATGCCGGCTGCGGCCCTGCTCGAGCAATTGGGTAAGGCTGGCGTCGGCAAGCAGGAGAGCAGCGATCTGCTCACCGATCAGGATAAGGCAAAGTTGCTCGATTATCTGCGCCGCGCCCATGGCGATGAGTCAAAAGCCAAGATTACATTGACTCGCAAAGAGACCTCAGAAATCAAGGCTACCGATTCGCATGGTCGAGCTCGTACGGTTCAGGTTGAAGTGCGCAAGAAGCGTGTGTTGATCAAGCGCGAAGTGGGCGAACAGCTGCCGGAAGTGGCTGCTCCTGAAGTTGAAGAAACGCTGTTGACTGCTCCTGAGGTGGAATTGCCGCCTGAGCCGGAGCCTGTTCCCGAGCCCGTGCTTGAAATTGCACTAGTCATTGAGCAGGAACCGGAACCGGAACCGGAACCTGTTTTTGAGCCTGTTGTTGAAATGCCTGTGATTGAAGAAGTGACGCCAGCAGCGCCAGAAGTAGTGGTTCCCACTCAGCCACCGACACGCGCCTCGATTATTGGTGAAGCGGAACTACGTGCTCGTGAAGATCAGGAGCGCCGTCATAATCAGTTGCGCGAGATTCAGGAACGCGAGCTAAAGGCCAAGCAGTCGCGTGAAGCGGAGCTGGTTCGCATGCGCCAGCAGGCTGAAGCGCAAGCTGTGGCGACCAAAGCTGCCGAGACTGCCAAGCAGCAAGCTGCTGCGCAGGCACCGAAAGCGCCGCCCGCTGCACCAGCGCCTGAAAAGGGAACGCTGCACAAAAAACCTGACGCACCGGGCAAGGATGCCAAAAAAGGTGGCAATGGCCGGGCTGATGATGGCAAGAAAAAGCCCGGTATCAAAACACGCTCGGCAGATACTGGTAGTTCCTGGAAGAGCGGGCGCGGCGGTCACAAGAAGCACAATCACAAGGATGATGATGGACAGGGCAGTTTCCAGGCTCCGACCGAGCAGGTTGTGCGCGAAGTCCATATTCCAGAAACTATTTCTGTGGCAGACTTGGCTCACAAGATGGCCGTCAAGGCGATCGAAGTCATCAAGGCCATGATGAAGATGGGCTCAATGGTCACCATCAATCAGGTGCTTGACCAGGAAACGGCCATGATTGTGGTCGAAGAAATGGGTCACAAGGCACTTGCTGCCAAGCTGGATGATCCGGATGCCTTCCTCGAGGAGTCACTGGTTGGTGTTCACAAAGATGTGCCGCTCGAGCCTCGGGCACCCATTGTTACTGTCATGGGTCACGTCGACCACGGCAAAACTTCGCTTCTCGACTATATTCGTCGTGCCAAGGTGGCTGCGGGTGAAGCGGGTGGCATTACCCAGCACATTGGTGCTTATCACGTCGAAACCGAACGTGGCATGGTGACCTTCCTCGATACTCCGGGCCATGAGGCATTTACCGCCATGCGGGCTCGCGGTGCCAAGGCGACCGATATCGTGATTCTGGTTGTTGCCGCGGATGACGGCGTAATGCCGCAAACCAAAGAGGCGGTTCACCACGCACAAGCAGCGGGTGTGCCGCTCGTCGTTGCGGTGAATAAAATGGACAAGCCTGATGCCAATATGGAACGTGTCAAGCAGGAGCTTGTTGCGATCGGCGTCATTCCTGAAGAGTACGGTGGTGATTGTCCCTTCGTTGGCGTTTCGGCGAAGAAGGGTTCCGGCATCGATGAATTGCTTGAGCAGGTTCTGCTGCAGGCTGAAGTTCTTGAGCTCAAGGCGCAGAAAGATGCACCGGCACAGGGTTTGATTATTGAAGCGCGACTTGATAAGGGGCGTGGTGCGGTTGCTACCATGCTGGTTCTTTCCGGTACCCTCAAGCGCGGTGATGTAGTGCTCGCCGGTCAGGTTTCGGGGCGTGTTCGCGCCATGCTGGACGAGAACGGCAAGCCAATCAACGAAGCTGGCCCGTCGATTCCCGTTGAGATCCTCGGTTTGTCGGATGTTCCAGCGGCCGGTGAAGAAGCCATTGTGCTGGTTGACGAAAGGAAAGCTCGCGAAATCGCGCTATTCCGCCAAGGTAAGTTCCGCGACGTCAAGCTGGCGAAACAACAGGCTGCCAAGCTCGAAAATATGTTCGAGCAGATGAAAGAGGGGGAAATCAAGACTTTACCGCTCATCGTCAAGGCCGATGTTCAAGGCTCGCAGGAAGCACTGGTGCAAACGCTTTCCAAACTCTCCAACGAGGAAGTTCGGGTCAACGTTATTCATGCTGCGGTCGGCGCGATCAGCGAGTCCGACGTTAATCTGGCGCAGGCTTCCGGTGCAGTCATTATTGGCTTCAACACCCGTGCCGATGCCAATTCACGCAAACTGGCTGAAAACTTTGGTGTCGATATCCGTTATTACAACGTAATTTACGATGCGGTCGACGAAGTGAAATCGGCACTTTCCGGCATGTTGTCACCAGAAAAACGTGAACAGATTCTCGGTTTGGTTGAAATCCGTCAGGTCTTCCTGGTCTCCAAGGTTGGCGCCATTGCCGGTTGTTACGTCCTCGAGGGTGTCGTCAAGCGCAACGCTCGGGTTCGCCTGCTGCGCAACAACGTCGTACAGTGGGACGGCGAACTGGACTCGCTCAAGCGCTTTAAGGACGATGCCAAGGAAGTACGCAGCAATTTCGAATGCGGCCTGTCGCTCAAGAACAATAACGATATTGTTGTCGGCGATCAGCTAGAAGTTTACGAAATTCAGGAAGTGGCGCGCTCGCTGTAATGAAGAAAAAAGGATTTCAGCGTAGTGATCGGGTCGCGGAGCAGGTTCGCCGCGATCTCGCCGATCTGATTCGTAGCGAGTTGAAAGATCCGCGCGTCGGGATGATCAGCCTGACTGCGGTCGAACTGACGCCAGACTATGCGCATGCCAAGATTTTCTTCGCAACGCTTAATTCGGAACACCTGGAAGAAGTGCAGGTTGGACTGAGGCGCGCTTCAGGTTTTCTGCGCCGGGAGTTGGGCAAGCGATTGCACATTCATACTTTGCCGGAACTGCATTTTATCTACGACAACTCGATTGAGCATGGGGCCAATATGTCGCTGCTCATTGACCAGGCGAACGCGATCAGCGATCAGACACCGGAAGAGTAAGCCGTCATGCAAGTGAAAAAGACCTGGAAGCAGGTTGACGGCGTTCTTTTGCTCGACAAGCCGATTGGCTTGACCTCAAACGATGCCTTGCAAAAAGTCCGCCGTTTGTTTTCGGCTGCCAAAGGCGGCCATACTGGAACGCTGGACCCACTGGCGACGGGTTTGCTTCCCTTGTGTTTTGGTGAGGCGACCAAGTTTTCGGCTGATTTGCTCAATGCCGACAAGACCTACGAAGCGGTCATCCGGCTCGGCATAACAACCGATTCCGGTGATGCCGAAGGCAAAATTATTGCTTCTGCTGCGGTCGACGTCTCAATAAGCGATATTTATCGTGTCTTGCCGCAGTTTACCGGTCACATTCAACAGACTCCACCGATGCACTCGGCGTTAAAGCTCAATGGTCGGCCGTTATACGAGCTGGCCAGGCAAGGAATTGAGGTTGAGCGGCAGCCACGCGCTGTGACGATCTATGCTATCGACATGCTTGATTTTTCTGCTGACAGCCTGACGATTCGTGTCGCCTGCAGCAAGGGTACGTACATCCGTGTTCTCGCCGCCGATATTGGCCAGGCGTTAGGTTGCGGTGCCCACCTCTCGGCATTGCGTCGTACGGTCGTGGGGGGTCTTGATCTGGCCCAGGCCGTGACGCTGGCAGAATTGCAGATGCTCGGTGAAAACGAACGGGGAGGGTGCTTGCAAGCCGTGGATGCCTTGCTGCATAGCCTGCCAGTGCTTAGCGTCGAAGGCGAAGCAGCCGAGCGCTTTCGGCATGGCAATCCCATTGATTTGCCGGATGGTTTTGCCGGGAAAATTCGCATTTATGCTGATGCACGTTTGATTGGTGTCGGCGAACCGGGGTCGGATGGCCGTCTGTGGCCGAAGAGATTGGTGCAATTGGCCGTGTAAGCTTGTATAATTATGTTCTTCCGTTGCCAACGGAAGGCGTTTTTTAATTTGGCGTCGGCTCTATCAAACTGGGGCTACGTCGTAACTATGAAAGAGAGTTTGAAATGGCATTCACTACCGAAGTAAAAGCTGGCATCGTTGCTGAATTTCAGCGCGCCAAGGGCGATACGGGTTCTTCTGAAGTTCAGATCGCGCTGCTGACTGCACGTATTAACGACCTGACGCCGCACTTCAAAGAACACAAGAAGGATCACCACTCACGCCGTGGTCTGTTGCATATGGTTAGCCAGCGTCGTAAATTGCTGGACTACCTGAAAGGCAAAGATCTTGATTCTTACCGCACCCTGATTACTCGCCTCGGTCTGCGTAAATAAGCCAGATCGAAGCCCACGAAAGAGCGGCCCGGATTATCCCGGCCGCTTTTTTCATTTGTTGTTGTGTTGTTTGTTGTTCATTGTGATGAGAGAGAAAGGATTCTATGTTTAATGTCGTGAAAAAGACCTTCGCCTATGGGGATCATCAGGTCACCCTGGAAACCGGCGAAATTGCCCGTCAGGCTGGCGGTGCCGTATTGGTGTCGATGGAAGAGACCGTGGTGCTGGTCACCGTTGTGGCGGCAAAAAATGCCAAGCCGGGTCAGGATTTCTTCCCGCTGACCGTTGATTATCAGGAAAAAGTTTACGCTGCCGGCCGTATTCCGGGTGGCTTCTTCAAGCGTGAAGGCCGTCCCTCCGAAAAGGAAACGCTGACCTGCCGCCTTATCGATCGTCCGCTCCGCCCGTTGTTCCCGGATGGTTTCTATAATGAAGTTCAGGTCATTGCCACGGTGATGTCGCTGAACCCGGAAATCGACTCCGATATTCCGGCGCTGCTTGGCGCTTCCGCTGCACTGGCCATCTCCGGCGTGCCGTTCAACGGCCCGATCGGTGCTGCCCGTGTTGCCTACATCAATGGTCAGTATGTGCTGTGCCCGACCATGAGCCAGCTCAAGAATACCGAGCTCGACCTCGTCGTCGCCGGTACCGAATCCGCTGT
Source organism: uncultured Dechloromonas sp. (assembly GCA_964561415.1). Lineage (GTDB taxonomy): Bacteria > Pseudomonadota > Gammaproteobacteria > Burkholderiales > Rhodocyclaceae > Azonexus. The sequence goes on from CAZLPR010000071.1 coordinate 7,930, forward strand.
GTTGATGGTCGAGTCGGAAGCCAAAGAGCTGTCCGAAGAAATCATGCTCGGCGCCGTGGTTTTCGGTCACACCGAAATGCAGAAGGCAATCAACGCCATCAACGAACTCGTTGAAGAAGCCGGCAAGCCGGAATGGGATTGGCAAGCTCCGGCCAAGGATGAAGCGCTGGTCGCTCGCCTGGGCGAACTGGTGAATGCCAAGGTTGAAGAGGCCTACAACATCACCGTCAAGCAGACCCGCAGCCAGGCTATCAAGGCGATCCGTGCCGAAGCTGTTGCCGCCCTGTGTACCGGTGAAGCTGATGCGCCGAACGAAAATACGGTCGGCAACCTGTTCCATGAAATCGAAGCCGGCATCGTCCGCGGTCGTGTCCTCTCCGGCGCACCACGCATCGACGGTCGCGATACGCGTACCGTGCGTCCGATCACCATGCGTTCCGGCGTTCTGCCGCGCACCCATGGTTCGGCGCTGTTCACC
>CAZLPR010000072.1:0-8313 GCA_964561415.1 uncultured Dechloromonas sp.
GATGCCCTTGAGCAGCGATTTGAGGTTGAGCGCGGATTTTTTTTGCAGCGGGGAGAAGTGCGCATCCTTGGCGGCGGCGCGGATCTCGGCGCTATCGATCTGGTGCTTGCCGATTGAGTAGGCGGCGAGCAGCGCTTTGTCAGCCAGGATGTTGATGCGCCGCGAAAGACCTTCGGATAAGGTGGCGATCAGTTTAATCGCGGGTTCGGTGAAGGGGCTGGGGCCATGGTGGCCGGCGGCGCGCAGGCGGAAATCAATATAGCTGGCGACGTCTTGCGGTTTAAGCGGCGCCAGGTTGAAGTGCTGGGTAATGCGCTCGCGCAGTTGGCGCATATCGTTGGCGGCGAGGCGTTGGTCGAGTTCGGGCTGGGCAAAAAGGGCAATTTGCAACAGCTTGTTGGCCCCGGATTCGAGATTGGAGAGCAGGCGGATTTCTTCCAGCGATTCGGCCGGCATGGCGTGCGCTTCGTCGATCAGCAAAACAACGCGTTTGCCCGCGGCGTAACGTGCGATCAGCGCATCCTGCAGGGCGCGGACCAGGGAGTGCGTCGCTTTGCCTTCGACCGGGATGCCGAGTTCATCGGCAATGGCGCCGAGGATTTCCTGGCGGGAAAGCGAGGGATTGGCGAGATAAAGCGTTTCGACGTGATCCGGCAGGCGCTCAAGCAGCATGCGGCAAAGCATGGTTTTGCCGCTACCCACTTCACCGATCACCTTGACAATGCCTTCGTCCTGGGTGATGGCGAAGATCAGCGCCTCCAGCGTTGGCCCGCGATTGGCGCCGCTAAAGAAAAAATCAGTGTGCGGCGTGATGCGAAACGGCGGCTCGTGCAGCGAAAAATGTTCCAGATAGAGGCTCATCGACGGCTCCAGCCGTCCAGGCGGTTATAGAGTGTGCTGCGCTTGATACCAAGTCGGCGCGCCGCTTGGCTCATATTGCCGGCACTTAGTTCAATGGCTGCTTCAATGTAGCCGCGCTCCCAGAGCTCCAGTGTCGCATCAAGACTTAGCCGGCCACTATTTTGCAGATGCTTGCGCGCGGCTTGTTTGGATTGTTCCAGATCATCTACGCGCAGGCCAGTTGCTTCCGTGGGCGATGTTTCGGCCAGGTCGGCGCTATCGAATTCGGCCAGCAGCAAGTCGCTGGAGACGGTTTGGCCGGCATGGCGGGCGGTGAGCCGGATGACGATATTGCGTAATTCGCGGACATTGCCGGGAAACGCGTAATCCAGCCAGAGCGCTTCAGCTGCCGGACTCAGCGTAAATGTTTGCAGATGGGTTTGGCGAGCGTAAGTTTTACGGAAATGTTCAAGCAGGAGCAGGCGGTCATTGTCCATTTCGCGCAAAGGCGGTACGGCTACGGTGAACACGGATAAACGATGAAAAAGGTCGGTGCGAAAACGTCCGGCCCGGGTTTCCTGACGCAGGTCGCGGTTGGTCGCCGCGATGATGCGGGCGTGCGAAATGCGGGTTTGGGTTTCCCCGACCCGCTGGTATTCACCGTTTTCAAGGACGCGCAGCAGTTTGGGTTGCAGATCGAGCGGGAGTTCGCCAATTTCGTCGAGAAACAGCGCGCCGCTGTCGGCGTCCTCAAAATACCCGGTCTTGGCCGTGCTTGCCCCGGTAAAGGCACCTTTGGCGTAGCCAAATAGCGTTGGCTCCAGCAAATTTGGCGAAATTGCCGCGCAGTTCAAGGCGAGAAATGGTTTGTCCCGACGTTCGGTGAGTTGATGCAAATAGTGGCTGGCAACGATGTCTTTACCGCTGCCAGATTCGCCTTCGATCAGGACCGGAAAGGCCAGGTTGGCGTATTGGCCGAGTTGCAGGCGCAGCCGCTGAATGGGCAGGCTATCGCCAATCAGCCCCGGCTCCGCAGCCGCCGGTATCTTGTCGACAAAGCTCAGTGCTTGCCGGAAAAGTCTGGCGAGTCGCTCTGGGTCGCAAGGCTTGCTGATGAAATCGACCGCACCCAGCGTGCGGGCATGGCGGGCGTTGTCTTCATCATTTTGTCCCGAAAGAACAATTATCTTCATCTCGGGCGAGAGGGCGAGCAAATCAGTGATCAAGGCAAAGCCTTCGTCCGGACGATGCGGTAAAGGCGGCAGGCCGAGGTCAATCAGGGCTAGTTGCGGCGCCTGTCGCAACTGGCGCAGCAGCGACAAGGCGTGCATACGCGAGTGACTGGTGAGGACATCAAGCTCCTGCGCAAAGGCAAAGCTGAGTGACTCGTTGATCAGCGGGTCGTCGTCAACAATCAGTAAAAGCGGCTTGGCAGCAGACAAAAGACAGTATATTCCATATGAAATTTTGTTGGATTATAGCCTTGCCGCTTCAGCGGGTTGGGCGGTGCTTCTGATAAAATCGTCCGACTTTTTTCAAGGAACGCTTTTGTCCGACGACATTCTGGTCGATATCGAAGACCTTCACTTCACTTATGACAACCGGCCGGTGCTGCAAGGAATCAACATGAAGATTCCACGCGGCAAGGTGGTGGCTATCATGGGCGGCTCCGGCTGTGGCAAGACGACCTTGCTGCGCTGCATCGGTGGGCAGCTGCGACCGAGCAAGGGGCGGGTGCGATTGGAAAAGCACCAGGTTTGTGAAATGTCGCATCGCGAGTTGTATCGTTTGCGCCGCAAGATGGGCATGCTTTTCCAGTTCGGCGCCTTATTCACCGATATGTCAGTGTTCGATAACGTGGCTTTTCCGATGCGCGAACATACCGACATGCCGGAAGAGATGATTTGTGATCTCGTGATGATGAAACTCGAAGCGGTGGGTTTGCGCGGTGCTCACAAACTGATGCCGGCAGAGCTTTCCGGCGGCATGGCGCGTCGTGTCGCATTGGCTCGTGCCGTCGCTCTCGACCCCATGTTGATGATGTATGACGAGCCGTTTGCCGGTCTTGATCCGATTGCGTTGGGAGTAATCGGTCAATTGATTCGTAAACTCAATGATGCGCTTGGTGCGACCTCGATCATGGTGACGCACGATGTGCAGGAGTCCTTGCTGATTGTTGATTACATTTATTTTGTCTCTGGTGGGCAGATTGTGGCCGAGGGGACGCCGGATGAAATTCGCGCTTCAAAAGACCCTTTCGTCCATCAATTCGTTCATGCAGAAGCCGATGGGCCGGTGCATTTTGACTACCCTGCAGTAACCCTGCAGGAAGAATTTTTGCGCGGAGTGAGCCATGTTTAGTCCGCTGACACTAATTCGTAAACTTGGCCATGCTTCGGTCGAACGGGTCTGGCGGCTTGGTTTCGTGACCCGTTTTTTGTTTGCCATCCTGAGATACTCAGGAACATCTTTTCGGCGCCTGCCACTAACGCTACGTGAAATTTATTTCAGTGGCGTGCTCTCTTTGTTGATCATCGTTGTTTCCGGCCTGTTTGTCGGCATGGTGCTCGGCTTGCAGGGCTACGAAACCTTGCAGCGTTATGGCTCGACCGAGGCATTGGGTATTCTGGTGGCTTTGTCCCTGACGCGTGAACTCGGCCCGGTAGTCGCCGGTTTGCTGTTTGCCTCGCGCGCCGGTTCGTCGGTGACGGCCGAAATTGGCCTGATGAAATCGACCGAGCAATTGAAGGCCATGGACATGATGGCGGTCGATCCGATTGCCCGTGTTGTAGCGCCGCGTTTCTGGGGGGGCGTCATCTCGATGCCGCTGCTGGCTGCGCTTTTCTCGGCGATGGGGGTGCTCGGCGGTTGGCTGGTGGGCGTCGTTTTCATCGGTGTTGATGACGGTGCCTTCTGGTCGCAAATGCAGGCTGGAGTTGATTTTCGTTACGACATCGTAAATGGCATTATTAAAAGTTTTGTATTTGGCATCGCGGTTTCGCTGATCGCCGTTTTCGAAGGCTACGATTCGGCGCCGACAGCCGAAGGTGTGTCACGGGCGATTACGCGCACCGTGGTGACCTCCGCGCTGGCTATTCTGGCACTGGATTTCGTTCTGACTTCGTTCATGTTCCGGGGAACTTCATGAACCGTACCGTACTCGACCTCTGGGTCGGCATCTTTGTTGCCATCGGCATTGCCGCGGTGATGTTTCTGGCGCTCAAGGTGGGCAACCTGTCGTCGGCGCATCTGTCCAATACTTATGTTTTGCAGGCCAAGTTTGATAACATCGGTGGCCTTAAAGTGCGCGGCCCGGTGAAAAGTGCCGGTGTCGTTGTCGGTCGAATTGTCGATATCACCTTCGACCCGACCTCTTATGAGGCGGTGGTGACGATGAATGTCGATGGTCGCTACCAGTTTCCGAAAGATACGTTCGCTGCAATTTATACCGCGGGTTTGCTCGGTGAGCAATTCATTGGGTTGGATGTTGGTGGTGACGAAAAGATGTTGAAGGCCGGCGATGTGATTACCAAAACACAATCAGCTGTTGTTCTGGAAAAATTGATCAGCCAGTTTCTTTTCAGCAAGGCGGCAGATGGGCAGGAGGCAAAATGATGAAGACGCTCGGGGGGCTCGAAATGTCTGATTGCCGCAAGTTGCTTGGTAGTGGTGCTCTGCTGTTTGCGCTGTGTGGCGGCGCGCTGGCTGAAGGGAATCCGCGCGACCCTTACGAAGGCTTTAATCGCAGCATGTTCGCCGTCAATGAGGTGATCGATACGTACGCGGCAAAGCCGATTGCCCAAGCCTATGACAAGACAGCACCTTTGCCGGTCAAGATGAGTACCGGCAATTTCTTTGGCAATTTCGGCGATCTCTGGATCGGCTCGAATAACGCGCTGCAAGGAAAATTCGGCGATGCCGGGGTTGATATCGGACGCCTGCTGATCAACTCGACCATCGGTATTTTTGGCTTGTTCGATGTCGCCAGTGAGATGGGCCTGGAAAAACATGAAGAGGATTTTGGCCAGACCCTGGCCGTCTGGGGAGTTGATGCTGGCGGCTATCTCTTCTGGCCCATTATCGGGCCGCGGACCTTGCGCGATACTGCCGGTTGGGTTGTTGATTCTTATGGCGACCCTGTCTGGTACGTTGGCCAGGTTGCCAGTCGCAACAGCCTGCTGGCGCTGCGTTTTGTCGATATCCGCGCCAGCCTGTTACCCGCTGATAAGGTGGTCGAAGAAGCGGCGCTTGATAAATACGCTTATATTCGCGACGCTTATCTGCAGCGCCGACGCAACCAGATTTTTGATGGCCGTCCACCACGTTTGGATGATTGATCTGTTCGGAAACAAATGATGAAAAAAATAATCGCCTTCCTTTTTGCCGCCTTGGTCGGCACGGCTGTCCAGGCTCAGGATGCACCGGATGCGCTGATCATGCAGGTCACTGAGGATGTTCTGGATATTGTTCGTAAGGACAAGGATATTCAGACTGGGAATGCGCAAAAAGCCATCGAACTGGTGGATAAGAAAGTATTGCCCCACTTTAATTTCCCTCATATGACCGCCTTGGCACTTGGTAAGGAGTGGCGAAAGGCCACTGTGCAGCAGCAACAGCAACTGACCGCCGAGTTCAGGACGCTACTGGTACGCACCTATTCCAATGCACTGACCGGTTATAAAAATCAAAAAGTGGTTTATAAGCCATTTAAGATGAAACCTGATGAAACCGACGTCATGGTGCGTACAGAGGTTGTGCAGCCAGGCAGTAAGGCGGTGCAGCTCGATTACAGCCTGGAGAAACAGGATAGTGGCTGGAAGGTTTATGACGTGACCGTGGCGGGGATCAGCCTGGTAACCAATTATCGCGATCAGTTTGCCCAGGAAGTTCGCAGCGGTGGTATTGATGGCCTGATTGCCACTATTTCAGTCAAGAATAAATCCCTGGAAGGTAATTTAGTCAAAGCGGATAAAAAATGATCCAGCGTGATGGACTGCGTCTTGTCGTCAAGGCGCCGCTTGTCATGGCGAATGCACGCGGCCTGCTCGAAGCGGGCCGTTCTGCTTTGCAGCCAGGTGAGCAGATTTTTGATTTTTCGGAAGTGGCCGAGGCGGATTCTTCTGCTCTTGCCGTAATGTTTGGCTGGTTACGATCGGCGGCAATCTCGCGGTCGACCGTCAAATTTGCCCATATTCCAACAGGTGTGCGTTCGCTGGCCGAGTTGTACGGCGTAGCCGAGTTGTTGCCCCTCGTCTGAGGGACGGGCTACTATGGTCGCTGCTGTTTCCATCATTGACGTTGTCAAGCATTTTGGCTCGCTGCAAGCACTGGCCGGTGTTTCTCTGGATATTGAAGCGGGCGAGTTTTTTGGTTTGTTGGGCCCTAACGGTGCCGGTAAGACGACGCTTATTTCATGCCTGGCCGGTTTAATCCGACCGGATTCCGGCGCGCTCAAGGTGCTGGGTCATGACGTGATCCAAGACTTTCGTCAAGCGCGTCGCCTGCTCGGAGTTGTGCCGCAGGAGCTGGTATTCGATCCATTTTTCAATGTGCGTGAAACATTGCAGATTCAGTCCGGCTATTTCGGTATCCGCAAAAATGATGACTGGATTGATGAAATTCTCCATAACCTCGACCTGACCAGCAAAGCCAATGTCAATATGCGCCGGCTTTCGGGCGGCATGAAGCGTCGCGTGCTGGTGGCCCAGGCGCTGGTGCATAAACCGCCGGTGATCGTCCTCGATGAGCCAACGGCCGGGGTTGATGTCGAGTTGCGCCAAGGCCTTTGGCAATTTGTCCGTCGCCTGAACAACGAGGGTCATACCATTATTTTGACGACACATTACCTGGAAGAAGCCGAGGCGCTCTGCGGCCGGATTGCGCTGATGAAGCAGGGGCGCGTTGTCGCCCTCGACAGTACGGCAAACCTGATGGCGGCACACCCCGGCGGTACGCTGGAAGATGTTTTTGTTCGGGCGATGCATCAATGATCGGTTTCTCGACGCTACTCTATAAAGAGTTGCTGCGTTTCTGGAAAGTTGCCTTTCAGACCGTTGGCGCCCCCGTGTTGACGGCGCTGCTCTATCTGATGATCTTCGGCCATGTGCTGGACGACAAGGTGCAGGTGCATGGTTTGCCTTACACCAGCTTTCTGGTTCCCGGCTTGGTCATGATGCAGGTCTTGCAGAACGCTTTTGCCAATTCATCTTCCAGCCTGATCCAGGCAAAAATTACCGGTTCTATCGTTTTTGTGCTGCTGCCGCCGATTCCCTACAGCGCCTTCTTTGCCGCTTACGTGCTGGCGGCGCTGGCGCGTGGTTTGATGGTCGGCATCGGCGTGCTGCTGGCGACGCTCTGGTTTGCCGAGCTGAATGTTGTGGCGCCGCTCTGGGTGCTGGCTTTTGCCTTGCTCGGTGGTGCGATGTTTGCAGCCCTTGGGATGATTGCCGGTATCTGGTCGGAGAAGTTCGATCAGCTTGCCGCGTTCCAGAATTTCCTGATCATGCCGCTGACCATGCTCTCCGGCGTCTTCTATTCAATTCATTCGCTACCTGTGCTTTGGCAGAACGTATCGCATTACAATCCCGTTTTTTACATGATCGACGGCTTCCGTTATGGCTTTTTCGGCGTCTCTGACGTAGCGCCGGAAATCAGCCTCGGTGTCGTTTTTGGCTGCTTTGCAGCCGTCTCCCTGCTAACGCTGAATTTGCTCAAGCGGGGCTGGAAACTAAGAACCTGAAGCGATGATGCATCCCGAAAAAATTAAAGAACTCATTCTCGCCGGCATGCCCTGCGAACATCTTGCCCTTGATGGCGATGGACAGCATTTTGAAGCCGTCGTAGTCAGTGCCGAATTCGTCGGAAAGAGCCGTGTTCAGCGTCAGCAGCGGGTCTATCAGACACTCAAGGACAAGCTTGCCAGTGGTGAGTTGCACGCCCTTTCCTTCAAGACACTAACCCCGGAAGAGTGGAGCGCGCTGCGTGGATAAATTACTCATTCAGGGCGGTACGGCACTGTCCGGCGAAGTGGCTATTTCCGGCGCCAAAAATGCGGCCTTGCCGATTCTTTGCGCTGCCTTGCTGACGCGCGAACCCATGCGCTTCACCAATGTGCCGCAGCTTAACGATATTTCGACGATGCTGCGCCTGTTGGCCGACATGGGGGTCGGCGTGACGATGGATGGCATCGATGGCCTGATTCTCGATGGCGGCAGCCTGAATAATCCCGTCGCCTCCTACGAAATGGTGAAAACCATGCGTGCCGCGATTCTCGTCCTCGGCCCGCTGGTGGCGCGTTGCGGCGAGGCGCGCGTCTCGCCGGGCGGTTGCGCCATCGGTGCGCGGCCGGTCGATCAGCACATCAAGGGTTTGCAGGCGATGGGCGCCGAGATTTCGGTCGAACATGGTTACGTCCATGTCAAAGCAACCCGCTTAAAAGGCGCTCGCATCTGTACCGACATGGTGACCGTGACG
>CAZLPR010000073.1:0-3500 GCA_964561415.1 uncultured Dechloromonas sp.
CGAGCCGCTGCGATCGCCGCCTCGCCAGCAATAGATCAGCGGTTTCCAGTGGCGCGGCCGGTCGAGAAAGCTGGCCCGCAGGTGACGGGCGATATTTTCAGAGACGTAGGCGGCGCCGATTTTTTTGGCCTCAAAGGGCGATAGCTGCTTGTACAGCGTGCCAACCTCAATGCGTTGCTCGTTATCCAGCACCGGGCAATTGATTGCGCCGGGAATATGGTCTTCGGCAAATTCGGCGGGGGAGCGAACATCGATAATTTCATCGAAGGCGGCAAGGTCGGCAATGGTTGGGCGGGGCGGCTTCATTGGGTCATTTTAGCAGGGGGAGAATGGCCGGCCAGAGATGATCGAGGATCAGCGGTTGCGCTTCGGCAGTGGGGTGCAGGTTGTCGGCCTGGAAGAAGCGGGGCTGGGCGGCGATGGGTTCAAGTAGAAAGTTGAGCAGGGCAGTTTTTTTGCGGCGCGCAATTTCGCCAAAGCTGCGGTCAAATTCAGTGGCATAAGGGCCGTAATTGGGGGGCAGGCGAATGCCGGTGAGCAGGACTTTGCTGCCGTTGCGTCGGGCGGTATCGACCATGGCATTCAGGTTGTCGCGTATCTGGTTCAAAGGCAGGCCGCGCAAGCCGTCGTTGGCGCCTAAGGCAATAATAACAATCGCCGGTTGGTGTTGCTGGAGCGCTTGCGGCAGTCGGGTGCGCCCACCGGCGGTGGTTTCGCCGGAAATCGACAAATTGGCAACGTTATAATCAAGCTGCTTTTCGCTCAGGCGTCTGGCCAGCAGCGAAGGCCAGGCTTGCTCCTGACCAATGCCGTAACCGGCGGAGAGTGAGTCGCCCATGATCAGGATGGTTTTGCCAGCCAGGGCTGGCGGGGTGGAAAAGAGCAGGACTAACAGGAAGAGAGCGAACCGCATGGCAGTTGAACCGGTGGTTGAGGTGGTGGGGCTGGGCAAGTCGGTTGATAACGGCGGTGAGCCGCTGACCATTTTGCAGGATATTTCTTTTTCGGTCATGCCGGGTGAAACGGTGGCGATTGTCGGCGCCTCCGGTTCTGGAAAGTCCACCCTGCTTGGGTTGCTTGCCGGGCTGGATGTGCCGACCGCGGGTGACATCCGGCTTGAGGGGCTGACGCTGGCCAAGCTCAGTGAAGACCAGCGGGCGCTTCAGCGTGGCAAATTGTTGGGTTTCGTTTTTCAGTCATTCCAGTTGCTACCATCGTTGACGGCACTGGAAAATGTCATGCTGCCGCTGGAATTAGCCGGTGTTAAGGCGTCGACCGCAGCGGCGAGCGATTGGCTGGCGCGCGTCGGCCTGGCGCATCGGCTGAAGCATTACCCGAAGCATCTTTCCGGTGGCGAGCAGCAGCGTGTCGCGCTGGCTCGGGCCTTTGCGCCCTCACCGCGCATGGTGCTGGCCGATGAGCCGACGGGTAATCTTGATGCGGCAACCGGCCAGCAGATTATTGATTTGATGTTTGAGCTGAATTGTAAACAGGGAACGACGCTGATACTGGTGACGCATGACGAGGCAATCGCCGCACGTTGCGGGCGAATTTTACGCCTGCAGTCAGGGCGACTGGTTTGATGCGAAGGCCGATATTGAACAAACCCCGGCACCAACGATCAATGAAAGTATTGTCGGAACCTCATTGGCGGTCGGTGCGGGCTTTGTTTCTCGCCACAGAGGTGGTGATTAGTTAACTGTTTTTTTGCTAGCGACTTTGCTTGCCACGTTTGCGGCTGTTTTGATGTTTTCCTGGGTCGCATCGGCGAATTGTTTCGTCGTCGCGTTAAGGTTGTCTAATGCCGATTTACTTGCGTTCAATGCGCTACGCAGTGCGGCAAAGCCCACTTCGGAACCGGCGGGGGCTGACTTGCTGGCTTTTTCGAGTAGCTCAGCGACTGTCTTCTGGTAGTTGTCAAATTGATCTTCGATCTTCTTGCCAAGGGTTTGCTGGGCCTCTGTCGAGATTTCGTAGATCGAGGTGGAGTAGGCAACCGCCTTCTCGATGCTCGGCTTTGCCAATGCTGCTTGAATGGAGATGGCCTCCTTCACGTCTTTCGCACTCATTAAGTTTTTGGTGTTGGCGACTGAGTCTTGCAAAACCGAGCGTGCGGTATCCAGCGTCAGGGTGGTGATGCGTTCAGCCGAGCCTAGTGCGGTATTCGCCGCGGCGAGAATGAAATCAGTCGTTGCCTTGTTGGCAGAGGTTAAATGTTCGGTGTTAGTAGACATAAAAATCTCCATGAATTTTTGAAAGAGAATGATGTTCGAATATTTGGCAGTAATTCGTGAGAATTGTTGCGCTGCGACATTTTTCACGAAACGTGAGTCTGTCATATCTGCCACTGCCCTTCATTACCGTATTTTGAGTAAAAGTGGCCAGACGGATGCGCCGCCGATTTCCTTGAAGCCTGACAGGCGGCTAGCGCCTCAGTGCCATCCGGGCAGCGCGCAGGCCGCTGCGGACGGCACCCTCGAGTGTTGCTGGATAATCGGCCCAGGTGTAGTCGCCGGCAAGGAAGAGGCGTGGATTCGAGGTTGCGCAGTCGGGGCGCAGTAGAGCGGGTTGGGCCGAGAAGGTGGCGCGTTTTTCCCGGATGACTTTGTGCCAGACCGTTTTTTCGGAGAACGCCAGCTCGGCTTCAAGGCTGGCTGCAAGGCGTTCATCACTGAGCGCTTCCCACTCGCCATGACCGCTCAAAACGCAGGCGAGCAAGCCATTGCTCCGGTCGACGACCCATTGGCCGTGTTTTCCGAGCAGGTTGAGCAGCGGGAAGGCGAGGGTGATTTTCGGGCCAAATTGCAGGTAGACCGTAGCAATGGGTTCGAAATCGAAACTCATCGGTAATTCAGGGCATAGCTGTGTCGCGTGTTGCGGGGCGGTGGCGAGGATGGCAGCGGAAAAAATATCGCCGGCGATTTCAATGCCGTTTTTGTCATTTTTCATGTGCGTGATGCGCTGGCCCAGCTTGAGTTTGGTGCCGTGTGCAGTGAGCCAGCGGGCTGCCGGCTCGGGCAGTAATTGGCCGAATGCGACGCGGGGCAGCAACAGATCAGTGTTCTCGCGCCGAGGCGCGCTCGGCCGGAAGGTTGAGGGCGGCAAGGCAGAGCGGTTCCCAAAGGTGGCGGCGCAAGCGGCCGGTCTGGCCGCCTTCGTCCAGCCATTGGGCGACGGTGATTTCCTTCGCTAATTGAAAGCGACGGCGTTTGATGCCATCCATCCAGCGTGCAGTCGCCAGCTTTTCGCCAAGACTGACGCCTTGTGCGGTGAGCAGACCCCAGGCAACATTGAGCGGTGCCGGCAGTTTTGGCAGCACCATACGAAAACCGCTGTTGTCGATGATCCGCAGCGGACGGCGCGCCAATAATGTATCGGGATCAGCGCCAAGCCGGCGCATCAGGGCCAGCGTTTCGTCGTAAGCGCCGAGCAGGATGTGTTGGCCATTATCAAGCGTGCGGCCGTCGACCGTGATGGAGCGAGCGCGGCCACCCAGGACG
>CAZLPR010000073.1:3566-7040 GCA_964561415.1 uncultured Dechloromonas sp.
CCGCCGCCAATGACCGCAATTTTCATGCGTATTTCAGCCTGATATCCAGGTTTTGCAGGCGATCCAGATTTTGCGAACGGGGGTGAGGGCGATGCGCTGATGCAGAACCTGGAAATTTTCCCGCTTGATTTCGTCGAGCAGGGTGCGGTAAATCGCCGCCATGATCAGGCCGGGGCGCTGGTTTTTGCGGTCAACGGCTGGCAACTGGGCAAAAGCCTGTTCGTAATACTTTTCGGCGCGCTCGGTCTGAAACTGCATCAAGGCGGTGAAGTTGTCGGAGTACTTCGCATTCAGGATGTCGGCAGCGGGTACGTTGAACTGTTTCAATTCATCCATCGGAATGTAAATGCGGCCGCGCCGGGCGTCTTCGCCGATATCGCGAATGATGTTGGTGAGTTGGAAGGCCATGCCGAGGTCGTGGGCGTACTTTTGCGTTTGCCGATCCTGATAGCCGAAAATCTCGGCGGCAAGCAGGCCGACGACGCTGGCGACGCGGTAGCAGTAGAGCGACAAGCCTTTGAAATCAAGATAACGCGACTGCTGGAGATCCATTTCCATGCCGTCGATGATTTCGAGCAGCTGTTCCCGAGGCAGATTGAAATTGCCGCCGATGCCTTTCAGCGCCAGTCCGACCGGGTGTTGCGGCGCGCCGTTGGCAATGCGTTCGACTTCATGGCGCCACCAGGTGAGCTTGGTTGAGGCCAGCGAAATGTCGTGGCATTCATCAACGACATCATCGACTTCGCGACAAAAAGCGTAGAGCGCCATGATGGCGCGGCGGCGCTCGACGGGCAGGAAAAGGAAGCTGTAGTAGAAGGAGGAGCCGCTCGCGGCACACTTCTCCTGGCAGTATTGGTCTGGATTCATGGGGTCACATTGTAAGGGAACGGCCGGCGAGAACGAGCCAATCCCATTTGCCAAGCTTGGGGCGGTGTTCGAAAACGTTGCCGCGCACTTGGCGCAAGCATTCGAGGATACGCAACCCGCCCTGGATGGTCAGGCGAATTTCCCAGCCGAGCCGGCCGGGCAGGGCGTGGACGAGTGGCGCGCCTTGTAGCATCAGATCGCGCGCCCGGTCGATTTCAAAATCCATCAGTGCTGCCCAGTTGGCCGACCAACGGCTGGCAGCAATATCGGCTTCGTTGATTTTGAAGCGCGGCAAATCAGTTTGCGGGATGTAAATGCGCTCTTTTTTCCAGTCGACCGCAACATCCTGCCAAAAATTGATCAGCTGTAATGCCGAACAGACGCAGTCGGATTGTTCGAGATGTTCGATTTCGGTTCGGCCGAATAAATGCAATACCAGTCGCCCGACCGGATTGGCCGAACGTCGACAGTAATCAATGAGCTCGGGAAAATCAGCGTAGCGCGTCTTCACCACATCCTGTGCAAAGGCGTCGAGCAGATCGCGGAAAAGCTGGATCGGCAAAGCGTGCTGGCCGATAACTTCAGCCAGTGCAATGAACAAGCGCGTTTGTGGCACGTCGCCCGCTTCGATACGATCCAGTTCGGCCTGATAGGCTGCCAGGCTGACCAGGCGCTCAGCCGGCAAGGCATCGCCCTCGTCGGCAATATCATCGGCGCTGCGGGCAAAATGATAGATCACCTCAATCGGCCGCCGCATTTTTGCTGGCAGAAGAAATGAGGCAACCGGGAAGTTCTCGTAATGTTCGACAGACATGGGGTGCGGAGTATACGGTGGAAGGGCTAACCGTGGTAGAATGCGCGCCGCTTGCCCAGGTGGCGAAATTGGTAGACGCACCAGATTTAGGTTCTGGCGCCGAAAGGTGTGGGGGTTCGAGTCCCTTCCTGGGCACCAATAATTTTAGGGTTTATGCCCTAAAATCAGCCGCTTAGTTGTATTGTTGGGATTCCCCCGTGGTGCTTTAGTGATACTACTGGGGTATATTCCACGATTCTCAAACTGAGCCCCCCATCAAGGTGCAAGTCAAATACCGGTTGGCGCGAAATAATCTTCAACAAAACATCGGTTTTGGCGGAGGCTCATGCGCATTCAATTAACCAGGCTTCAGCGCTACTACCTGTATTACACAGGAAGTTTCCTGCTATTTATCCTCGTCTTGGCGGTGCTTGAGCAGCACGGCATGCCGCCGCGCTGGATTGGCTATGCCTTCCTGTTTTTCACCATTTCGATGTATGCCGCGATCGGTATCGCCAGTCGCACTTCCGATGTCTCCGAATATTACGTCGCCGGCCGCCGGGTGCCGGCCTTCTTCAACGGCATGGCGACCGGGGCAGACTGGATGAGTGCAGCATCTTTCATGGGGCTGGCTGGAACACTCTATCTTTCCGGTTTTCAGGGGCTGGCTTATGTGATTGGCTGGACCGGCGGTTTTGTTCTCGTCGCGCTGTTGTTGGCCCCTTATCTGCGGCGCTTCGGTCAATACACGATTCCCGACTTTCTCGGGGCTCGTTACGGTGGCAACGCCATTCGGCTGGTGGCTGTTGGAGCGGCTGTGCTGGCCTCATTTGTCTATGTCGTGGCCCAGATTTACGGCGTCGGTGTGATCACCAGCCGCTTTGTCAGCCTGCAGTTCGAGATCGGCGTTTTTGTCGGCCTCGCCGGGATACTGGTTTGCTCTTTCCTTGGTGGTATGCGGGCGGTGACCTGGACACAGGTTGCACAGTATGTCATTTTGATTGTCGCTTACGTTACCCCGGTTGCCATACTCTCGTACAACGTGACGGGAAATCCGCTGCCACAAATGGTGTACGGGCAGGTGATACAAGAAATTATCGTGCTCGAAAATAAGGTTTTCGATACGCCGAGTGAAATTGCCGTTCGTCAGCTTTACCGTGACCGGGCAGATATCTATGCCCAGAAAATCATGCAGCTACCGCAGTCACTGATGCTTGAAAGAGAGCGGCTATCGACCGAAATCAATCAGCTAAAGGCCAGTGATGCCCAGATGAAGGACATTGTCGTCCTTGAGCGCAAGCGGCGGGATTTGCCCCATGATCCCGAGCAGGCTCGCGTGCGTTGGGAAAATGCTATGTTTTTGGCGGTTGACCGCAGCCAGCCGCCGGTTCATCACAGTGAAGCCTTCCCGGGTAACGAGGCGGAGCAGTGGTCGCTCCGCATCAACTTTCTTGCGCTGATCTTTTGCCTCACTGTCGGCACCGCCGCCTTGCCCCACTTGCTGATTCGCTACTACACCACGCCGACCGTTAGCCAGGCGCGTGATTCGGTTTTTTGGTCCTTGCTTTTCATCATGCTTCTCTATGTGACAGCGCCAGCCTATGCCGCTTTCGCCAAGTTTGAAGTCCTGTCGCATCTGGCGGAAATCCCCATCGCCAAGTTGCCGAGTTGGGTGGCCGCATGGACCAAGGTCGGGCTGGTCAGTATCGAGGACATCAATCGTGACGGCATTCTGCAACTGGCTGAACTGTCGATGAATCCAGACGTCGTTGTTCTCGCCACCCCGGAAATCGCCGGCATGCCCTATGTCGTTT
>CAZLPR010000073.1:7050-8273 GCA_964561415.1 uncultured Dechloromonas sp.
CCGGCCTGGTTGCGGCAGGCGCCCTAGCCGCCGCGCTATCGACGGCCGATGGCCTTTTGCTGACGATTACCAGCACTCTATCCCACGATGTCTACTATCGGATATTTCGTCCCGATGCATCGACGCAACTCCGTCTGGTTATCTCCAAATCACTCCTGCTACTGGTCGCCGTGCTTGCCGCCACCGTTGCCGCACAAAAACCCGGAACCATTCTTTCAATGGTGGCCTGGGCTTTTTCAATTGCCGGCTCAGGCTTTTTCCCGGCGCTGGTGCTCGGTATTTTCTGGCGCCGCGCCACCCGCACCGGGGCGCTTGCCGGCATGCTGGTTGGCGTTCTCCTGACCATCTACTACATCCTGCGCGTCGAATTTGACAGCATTCCATGGCTCGGTATCAGCGGTTTTAATATGGCGCCCTGGTTTCAGGTTCAATCCACCTCAGCCGGCGTTTTCGGGATTTTTGCCGGTTTCGTCACGACTGTTGTGGTCAGCCTTGCCACCCAACCCTATTTGGCCGCAGAACGCTTTCTCAGCGCTATTCGCGGCGAGGGAAGTGGTATCGATAACGCGACCTATTGGCGAAAAACCCAACATTTGACCATCAGCCTGCTCGCTATCTGGTTGATGGTCACATTCGTCATGAACTGGTATGCCCGTGAGTTCAACGAAATTGTCATCTTTGGTTTTCCCTTGGCCTTCTTCATGGGCGCCCAAGGCATTCTCGTGATCTATCTGGCAATTATCTGGCTTTACAACCATCGCATGCGTCAACTGGATGCCCGTTTTGGCATTGATGACGAATAGCCGCTAGCCATGCTGCTTTTCCTGATTGCTGCGCTGCGCGCAATTATCGAAATGCTTGGCCTTTGTTGTCTTGCCCAAGGCTTTCTCTATTTGCTGGCGGGGCCGAAACGAACCAGCAATCCAATTTATCAGTTGTTTGCCATCATTACCCGCGCCCCACGCCAACTGGTTACCAGGTGTTTGCCCGTTGGTACCAGTACAAAAGGGATTGGCGTTGCCTGCTTTGTCATGCTTGTTTTGCTGTGGCTGGGATTGGCCGCAATGCGAAAGTTTATTTGACCGCTCCGGCGCTTCTGCTACAATGCGCGCCTCCTGGAGCGGTGGATGAGTGGTTTAAGTCGCACGCCTGGAAAGCGTGTGTAGGGTAATCCCCTACCGCGGGTTCGAATCCCGCCTGCTCCGCCAGAACGCTAAGAAAAC
>CAZLPR010000074.1:0-8230 GCA_964561415.1 uncultured Dechloromonas sp.
GCGGGGCGAACTGATCTGGGGTGATGGCCTCGCCGAGACTCATCTGGCCATCGCCGCCGTCAATGATCCGCCGTTCGCTTTTCTGGCCGAAGATCTGGCGCTTGAACCAGTCGAGTTGATGCTTGAGGGTTTGAACTTCCTGGCGCAGCGTCGCTTGCGAGCGCGCCAGTTCGACGATCTGCTGTGGGCTGAAAGTCACCGCCTCGTCGAGGCTGGGGACATGGCTTGGGGCGGCCGAATTCATGCCGCCATTATATCGCCGAAACCCTTGCCATCAGGGTGTTTGTAGCGTTTTCTGACGACTTTTGCTTCGATGCCTTCGAGCAATAATTTCAATCCGGTCCAGTCCATTTCCCGCGTCGCGACCTGGCGCCAGTCAGACAGAAAACGCCCTTGCTCGAGCCGCTTGGCCCACAGGCAGAAGCCGGTGCGATCCCAGTAGAGCACTTTCATCTGCGTCGCGCGGCGGTTGATAAAAACGAACAGGCGACCGCTCAAGGGATCCTGTCCCAGCCCTTGGCGCGTCAGGGCGTAAAGGCCATCGAAAGATTTGCGCATATCGACCGGTTGACCGTAAAGATGGACGCGGACCTGGCCTTCGGGAAAGAACATCAGTGGCGCACCAGATGCAGGGTCAGGCCGTCGCCGAGCTCGAGCCTGAGATCGATCCGCGCTCTGGGTAGCGTCGCCGAGCTCAGCGTGCCGAGATCAACGAATGCCGGCGCTGCATGGCTGACCATGCCATCGCCGCTGTCGCCGGTGGCACCGAGCAGACTCCGCCAGCGGTAAAGGCTCGCCGCACTGATTGATTCGGCTCGGCAAAAGGCGGCGACGCCCAGACCACTACCGTCGAATTTCGCCAACAACGATCGCCACTCGTGCCGGCCCCGCCTTGATCCTTTACCCTTCTTTCCTTCCGCCATCGTTATTGCTCCCGTGGGTGATTGATCTCAGGAGCAATTCTCCTCATCGCGCGAACGAAGGGAAGAACGCCGTTGGATTACCGCTTACTCTGCAACGTTGCTTCAGGCTGGGAAAAAGGCATCGTTGAGAAGAACGTCCAAGACAGCCGCCGACGCATCTGGATCGATGCACAAACCCGGCAGTGGCATTCCTTCGACGAATTGAATGCCTGGCTGGGCGGTCGTTGCCGAGCGCTCTGGGAGGAATTGCACCACCCGGAGTACAAGGCGTTGAGCGTTGCCGAGGTGCTAGAACTCGAGCGTGCCGAGATGATGCCGATGCCTGCCCCCTTTGACGGCTACGTCGATAAGAACGTACGCGTGTCCAGCACCTGTCTAGTCAGCATCGGGCGCAATCGATACTCGGTGCCCTGTGAACTGGTCGGCCAGTGGGTCAGCAGTCGGCTGTATCCCACCCGAGTTGCCGTCGCGGCCGGTGATGCCCTGGTGGCTGGTCACGCCCGTCTGCCGGACCGGGGTCAGGTTGGCTACGACTGGCAGCATTACATCCCGCTGATTGAACGCAAGCCCGGTGCACTACGTAATGGCGCGCCGTTTGCCGACCTGCCGGTGCCGCTGCTGAAGCTCAAGCAAGGACTGATGCGCCGAACTGGAGGCGACAGCGTCATGGCACAGGTCTTGGCGGCGGTGCCAATTGCCGGGCTGGATGCGGTGTTGGTCGCCGCGGAACTTGTGCTGGAATCTGGCGCACTCAGTGCCGAGCATGTCCTGAACGTGGTGGCGCGACTGCGCTCGGTGCCGGCACCCGAGTCGGCAGAAACCAGCTTGCAACTGAGCGAAGCGCCGACAGCCAATACAGAACGCTATGACAGCTTGCGTGACACGGATGCCGCCCAGGAGATCAGTCATGCGTGATGTCACCGCCGAACTCAAGGACTTGCGGCTGCACGGCATGGCCACCGCCTGGATGGATTTGATGGCACAAGGGGAGTCTTCTACTGCCACATCGAAATGGTTGATCGAACATCTCCTGCGCGAAGAGCATACGGATCGGGCGATGCGTTCAGTGAGTCACCAGATGAACATGGCCAAATTTCCCTTGCATCGCGATTTGGCGGGGTTTGACTTCGCGGTTTCGGTTGCCGACCGTCACCTGATCATGAATCTGGCGACGCTGGACTTCACTGATACGGCGCAGAACGTGGTGCTGATCGGTGGTCCCGGAACGGGAAAGACGCATCTGGCAACAGCGATTGCGGTGTCGGGTATTACGCAGAAGGGCAAACGGGTGCGCTTCTATTCGACGGTGGATCTGGTCAATCTGCTGGAACGGGAGAAGCATGAAGGCAAGGCGGGACGGATTGCCAATGCCTTGCTGCGCATGGACTTGGTCATTCTCGATGAACTGGGCTATCTGCCTTTTAGTCAGGCGGGCGGTGCCTTGCTGTTTCATCTCCTGTCCAAGCTTTACGAGCACACCAGCATCGTCATCACGACCAACCTGGGTTTCTCGGAATGGTCGAGTGTCTTTGGCGACGCCAAGATGACGCCGGCTTTACTGGACCGACTCACTCATCACTGCCATATCGTGGAGACCGGCAACGAGTCGTACCGCTTCCAGCACAGTTCGATGGCAGCGAAGGCGAAGATCAAAACGCGGGAACAAAAACGCAAGAGTGACAAAGAGCCCCCCCTCGAAGAAGAACCGTTCTGATCAATGGCGGCGGGGGCCGATTCCTTCGCTCCTGCCGCGCTTCGCTTGCCAGACGACGATTGCTGCGCAAACGATCCGCCGAATGCCCTGCGGGCAGCAAAGCGTAAAACCGGTATAGATATACCTAAACAGCAAAATCCGAACCCGACCAACCTCCGAAAGCGAGCCAGACCAAAAACTTCACTGCTACACTTATCCACAGTTGCTGCTCAACGTGACAGCAAACAGCCCTGGGTCAAATTTCAATCAGCAGGGTGGGTCAATATTCAATCAGCGCGGACAGGCCTGGCTGTCATAGAGGGCGTCTTCGATGCCTTCGTCCGAGAGGCCGAAGCATTGCTTCGGATGTACATCCGAAGCATTCGCATCAGACCGATCGGCTGACGGCCACGACCACCTCGGCCTTATGCAAAGATTTCCAACGCTATTTTCAGCCGACCCAAACTGGGTGCCGCCTATTGCCGATGGCATGAAACCTGATCTCGGCCTTGCTGCCGGTCATTGGGGTATCGAAAACCGCTTGCACTGGATGCTCGACGTAAACTTCGGCGAAGATGCCGCCACCGTGCGCAAAGACTTTGCGGCTGACAATCTCTCCCGCCTGAAAAAGATCGTCCTCAACGTCTTGCGATTGGAGACCGCAACGGCTGCCCTCGGCAAGCTCAGCCTCGCCAAAAAGCGAAAGCTCGCAGCGTGGGACGATGCATTCAGAATGGCAATCTTGGGCATCAAACCTGTTCATGACAATTAAGTGCAATCACCCTGATGCTGATGGTGTCAGCCAGTGGCACCGCCGTTGTGGTCGAATAAGCCACCGAGTTAGTCATCAACTATCTGCAAAATTCACAACTCAATCAAAATGGAAATACACAATGGAATTATCCAACCTCTCTCTCGCCGAATTGAAAAACCTGCAGCAGTTACTGCCTGACGAAATCAAACGTCGCGAAAAAGAGGAGAAAGCCAAGGCACGGAAACACCCCTGCGCTCTGGTCGTTGAACCGAGAAACCCCCGCTACAAGCCAAAGGCTTTAGTGGTGGATTTCATCCGGAACTGTCAATAGATTTGCTGCATGGTATAGTAATACCTATCAATACCGAGTGATACTTAGGAGGCATCTATGCATGCAACTACAACCCGACCGGTAGCAGTCAAGCTCGACTCCACAACACGGGAGCGCATGAAGAAGCTCGCCGACGCCAAGCATCGTACCCCCCACTGGTTAATGCGCGAGGCTATAGAGCAGTACGTCGACCGTGAAGAAAAACGGGAATCTTTCCGACAGGACGGCCTTCGTGCGTGGGATGCTTACCAGGCCACTGGATTGCACGTGACGCATGCCGAAGCAGATACTTGGCTCGAGCAATTGGAAGCTGGTAACGACGTCGAGCCGCCTAAGTGCCACGATTGATTTGGTCGCCTGAGGCACTGCTAGATATCCATCGGCTCTATCGCTTTTTGGCAAGCAAGAGCCCGGACGCGGCAAAGCGCGCAGTGAAGGCCATTCGTAGGGAGGCCAAAATTCTGGCCACAAACCCTGAAGTTGGTCGCCCCGTGGCCGACATGGACCCGGAATTCCGAGAGTGGTTGGTTGATTTTGGGGATAGCGGTTACGCCGCACTCTATCGAGTTGATGGCCAAACAGCCGTGGTGCTGGCGGTCCGTCATCAAAAGGAGGTTGGCTACTGAGGAGTTGTCGCGGCGCGAAGACAGACACTAGGAGAGGACGTCAATCTCTTCAGAACGTCGACGCCAGTCTGATTAAGTGGTTGCCGGAGGCAACCTAAAGACCAGGGCAATTACGCGCTATAAGATAAAATCGCCAATTTTTGCGGTGTGCTGGTAGTGAGCCTTTCTGGTAAAGGCGAACTTTCATCGCCATAGAGAGAGCAGTGAATCCTAAGGACAAGGCAACTCCGCCCCCGGAAGCAAGCGAAGATAGCAACAGATCCACCGACGATTTAGTAACCAATCTGAGCAACATCCTGACCCAGGTTGGGTCAGGCTTCAAGCAATTTTTTAATTCCGAATACCCGACCAATGAGCTCCTACCTTCACTAAAGGACCGCATGGCCGCATGTGAGAATGCAAAAGCGACAGCCGATGCGACATCGCCTTCTGCTCCGGCAAGACCATCCAAGCAAAACACGCCACCGACAGCGGCTAAGTTACGCGAACACGTCGCGGCGGATCACGTCTGGATTCGTCAGAATCTGGAGCGCCACTATCGTGGACGCCTGCTAACGTCTCCACCTGACAGCCTCCCAGAAGCTGAACAGATAGACGAGGAAGAGATTCGCGCACGCCTGCTCAAGATCCATGGCGGTCGCCTCCCAGGCAGGGCGGGTCGGCACGCTCAGGCTGTTACGCGCCCCGAGCAAGACATGGCGTCAGGGCCAACAATTCTGACTCAGCCCCCTCGACCAATACAACCAGCAATCGCCAGCCCAGCCAGCGTGGTGTCGAAGTTTTCACCCGAGTCCTACTCTGTGCGCTCAGCATCGACCGTCAAACGACCTCCACCGGTCACGACCTCGAAGCCTCGAGCGAGCGTTGTCAAACCCGTCCCTGCTAATTTGCGCAAACTCACGCCCCCTAACGTAACGAAGCCAGACACACCAGAGGTGACAGCCAAAACGTCTTCCGAAGCAGAGATAACCAATACTCCCTCCTCGTGCGTTTCCTCTCCCCCTGTCGCGACCGTCGAAGTGATTGTAGCCCAGCCCCTTCGGCTAAAGGTTCCGCCAGCGCCGCAAGCTGTCGCTACGGCGCCTAACACGGCGGAACTCACCCCGCCAGAGGACCAACCGTTACTGGAGATAACGGCCACTCCGTCACGCAATGACATCCCGACTGCCAGCATCCAACGCAGCTTGATGGCGCCAAGGAAGCCGATCTCAGCCAGCCTCAGCGCCACTCGCTCGCCCAGGTCGTCGATGCCAGGAATTACGACGCCACTGGAAATCAAACCCGCTTCCTCAACCAAGGTAATTTCATCTTCACACACATCGTCAATCCCAGCGCCCATTCAGGTTGAAGCGATACCCACAAGCACGGTATCGCTGGCCGAACTGCGATCAGACGTTTTTGACGAACCGCTGCTAACCGCGCCGGCCATGGCCCAGGCCACATCTGCCAAACCGCGAATTGTCATACGACCAACAATCTCAGTGGCAACGCCGCCCAATGCCGCCGAACGTGAAGCAGCGACCGATATCGCGCCTCAAGAGTACGCCGATCAGGTGGCCCTGACATCTCCCAGCCCCGCGGCCCTGGCGTCGCGCAAATGGGAAAAATATGCACCACCCCTGAATCTGCTGCAGGCGCCGCCCGGCATGAACACCCCAGCTGATCTCGATGCACTGAACCAAAATGGTCGTCTGATCGAAGAAAGACTGGCCGATTTTCGCGTCAAGGTGGTGGTCCGTGATGCCTTTGCCGGGCCCGTCATCACGCGCTACGAGGTAGAACCCGCCGTCGGCGTCCGCGGTGCGCAGGTGGTCAATCTTATGAAGGATCTGGCGCGCGCCTTAGGTGTCACGTCGATTCGCGTGGTCGAGACCATCCCGGGGAAAACCCATATGGGACTGGAACTGCCTAATGTTCAGCGCCAGATGATACGACTCTCGGAAGTTCTCTCCGCCGATGTCTTCCAGCAGCACCCCTCCAAGCTGGCGATGGCACTGGGTAAGGACATCACGGGCGAACCGGTGGTCGCAGACTTGGCCAAGGCACCCCACCTGCTGGTTGCCGGGACCACAGGTTCCGGTAAGTCGGTCGGGGTCAATTCGATGATCGTTTCACTGCTCTACCGTGCGACACCAGATGAAGTCCGTTTCGTGATGATTGACCCGAAGATGCTGGAGCTTTCCGTTTATAACGGTATCCCGCACTTGCTCGCGCCGGTCGTCACCGACATGAAACTCGCAGCCAATGCACTGCACTGGTGTGTGACGGAAATGGAGCGCCGCTACCGGCTGATGAGCCTGCTCGGCGTACGCAACCTGTCGGGCTTCAACCAGAAAATCCGCGAAGCGGAGGATGCCGGTCGCACGATCTATGATCCCGATCCCTTGGTTCTAGAAAGTCCGATACCCCTGTCGACATTGCCCTTCATTGTGGTCGTGGTCGACGAGTTTGCCGACCTCATGATGGTCGCCGGTAAGAAAATTGAGGAATTGATCGCTCGCCTGGCTCAGAAAGCCCGCGCGGCAGGCATCCACTTGATTCTCGCCACCCAGCGCCCCTCGGTTGATGTCATCACTGGACTGATCAAAGCCAATATTCCGACACGGATTGCCTTCCAGGTCTCCTCCAAGGTCGACAGCCGGACCATCCTCGACCAGATGGGCGCCGAAACCCTGCTCGGCCAAGGCGACATGCTTTATCTGCCACCGGGGACCGGCTATCCACAACGCGTACACGGTGCCTTCGTCACGGATGATGAGGTGCATGCGCTGGCCGAACATCTGAAACAGTACGGCACCCCGGATTACCTCGATGCGGTACTCGGCAGCCCGGAGGGTAGCGAAGCGGAAGCTGGCGGCAGCAGCAATGCCGAAGAAAACGACCCGCTTTACGATCAGGCTGTCGCCATTGTCATCGAGTCACGCCGTGCCTCGATCTCGCTTGTCCAGCGCCAACTGCGGATTGGCTACAACCGCGCCGCTCGCCTGGTCGAACGGATGGAAATCGCGGGTATTGTTAGCCCGATGGAATCCAACGGCAGCCGAACCGTGCTTGTACCAAATCATTGAGGATACTCAAATGGCCGGCAATAGAAATTTTCCCAATCACCCCTGAGCAGTTGCGCGACAAGCCGCTCAAAACTGTTATGGTTCCAGCCTGCCAATCGCAATGCCACCCCGACAACAACAACCAAAACATTCCGTCTAAACCTCCCCACGGCTAATGCAGGGAGGAAGTTTAGACGGAATCAAGCATTACGCCCGATAAGGTATAAATAAAAAATACATCTCAAAGGGGTTATTTTTTTAATATACCCTATACGACGTTTTCGCGGAGTGCGCAGCGGCCACACTCGCGACCAGGTACCAGCTGGTGATCATCGATGCCGGCGGACGCGACTCAAAAGAGCTTCGCACCGGCCTAGTCGCAGCCGATATTTTGTATGTCCCGATCCGAGCATCCCAAGCTGACCTGGAGACTCTGCCCAAGGTAAATGAGTTGATCGGTTTAGCGCGGGGCATGAATCCAAATCTCCGTGCGTACGCCTTGATTTCCATGGCGCCGACTAATCCGATGATCAATGAGGCCCGCGATGCGCAGGAGCTGATTGCCGAATTTGCGGAGCTTAAGCTTGCCCCGTGTCATGATTCGCGAGCGCAAGATTTACAGGGACGCGCTACTCGAAGGCAAAGGCGTCGTCGAGTGCGATAACACCGCTGCGAAGGCCGGGACTCAGCTGCTTGGGCAAGCGATCACTGAGCTGCTACAGGGAGCGACATCATGATGAGCCGCTTTAAAGTACCCCAGGCATCGAAACCCCCAGTCGATCCGGCCGCGCTCGAAAAATTTGCAAATGGCGCTGATGCTGACCCGGTGCTACCGAAGGATGCGGTGGCGCCGGTT
>CAZLPR010000075.1:0-804 GCA_964561415.1 uncultured Dechloromonas sp.
GCGGCGCAATGGGACGAAATGTGGAACAAGCGGGCCGCCGGCCTGGACATGCCAGCCTTCGCCAACAATCTCGCCCGCCTGCACGAGAACGCAACCGACGCGCGGATTCGGCGAAGTCGTCCACAGGCCGCGCTCCGCCAATTGCAGCGCACGCGCCATCATGCCGTGGTCAACGGCGTTAAAACTCATTTTTTCCGGGAGGAAGGGGAGACTTCGCGAATAGCTCGCGAGAAGGCATCGACGTCTTCAAAGTTGCGATAAACCGAAGCGAAACGAATGTAGGCGACTTTGTCGAGCTTCTTCAATTCGCGCATGACCAGCTCGCCCAGTTGCTGCGTGCTGACTTCGCGCTCGCCGGCGGCGAGCAGCATTTCTTCAATATCGACCACCGCGGCATCGACTGACTCAATCGATACCGGGCGTTTGCGCAGTGCCAACTCAAGGCTGGCGCGCAGTTTGTCGCGATTGAATTCGGTCCGCAGACCGTTCTTCTTGGCCACCTGCGGCAGGCGGATTTCCGCCCGTTCATAAGTGGTAAAACGCTTGTCGCAAGCATTGCACTTTCTGCGGCGGCGAACGACATCGCCTTCGTCATTGAGACGCGTATCGGCAACCGCCGTTTCATCCGCAGCGCAGAAAGGACACTTCACAAAGGTTCAGCCGCCGTAAACTGGG
This sequence comes from uncultured Dechloromonas sp., assembly GCA_964561415.1. Classification (GTDB taxonomy): domain Bacteria; phylum Pseudomonadota; class Gammaproteobacteria; order Burkholderiales; family Rhodocyclaceae; genus Azonexus. The sequence goes on from CAZLPR010000075.1 coordinate 676, forward strand.
AACTTGCCACACAGTGCTGAGACTTTGGCCCGAACTTCAGCCGCCACCTGCTCATCGTTTGGTGCATCCAGCACATCGGCGACCAGATGCGCCACCGTTTCCGCTTCGATCTCGGTAAACCCGCGCGTC
>CAZLPR010000075.1:814-8193 GCA_964561415.1 uncultured Dechloromonas sp.
ATCGCCGGCGAGCCGATGCGAATGCCGGACGTGACAAAAGGCTTCTGCGGATCATTCGGGATACCGTTCTTGTTGACCGTAATATGCGCCCGCCCCAGCGCTGCCTCCGCTTCCTTGCCGGTGATGTTCTTGGCGCGCAGATCGAGCAGGAAAACATGGCTTTCGGTACGCCCGGAAACCACGCGCAGACCGCGCTCCTCCGACAACACTCGCGCCATGACGCGGGCGTTGGCAAGCACCTGCTCCTGATAATTGCGGAAACCGGGCGTCGCTGCTTCCTTGAAAGCCGTCGCCTTGGCGGCGATGACGTGCATCAGCGGACCGCCTTGCAGGCCGGGGAAAATGGCGGAATTGATTGCCTTTTCGTGCTCGGCCTTCATCAGGATGACGCCGCCACGCGGGCCGCGCAGGGTCTTGTGGGTCGTCGAAGTCACGACATCGGCGAAAGGCACCGGATTCGGGTAGAAGCCAGCCGCGATCAGGCCGGCGTAGTGCGCCATATCGACCATGAAAATTGCGCCGACTTCCTTGGCCACGTTGGCAAAACGCTCGAAATCGATACGCAGCGAATAAGCCGAGGCACCGGCAATAATCAGGCGCGGCTTGTGTTCGCGGGCCAGTGCTTCCATCCGGTCATAATCGATGGCCTCCTGCGCGTCCAGTCCGTAGGACACGATATTGAACCACTTGCCGGACATGTTCAGCGCCATGCCGTGAGTCAGGTGACCGCCTTCGGCCAGGCTCATGCCCATGATGGTGTCGCCCGGCTTGCAGAAAGCCAGCAGCACCGCCTGATTGGCCTGCGACCCGGAGTTCGGCTGGACGTTGGCCGCTTCGGCGCCAAACAGCTTTTTCAGACGATCGATTGCCAGTTGTTCGGCGACGTCGACATGTTCGCAGCCACCGTAATAACGCTTGCCGGGATAACCTTCGGCATATTTGTTGGTGAGCTGGGAGCCTTGCGCTTCCATGACGGCCTTGCTCACGTAGTTTTCGGACGCGATCAATTCGATATGGTCTTCCTGACGCTGGACTTCGGCCTGCATGGCTTGCCAGAGTTCAGGGTCAACTTTTGCCAGGGTGTCTTTCGCGGAAAACATGGGGAATGCCTCAAGCCATTGAAAAGGGATGGGATTTTATCACGAGGGAAGTTCGTCAAGGGCGCCGGCTTCCAGATGCGCCGTTTCACCCCAGGTTTCGATGTGCCAAACGCCGTCGACCGCAGCAATCCAGTTCAGGCCGGCATTGGGAATCAGGAAATCGCGCGGCGTTTCGAGACTGTTGCCGCGCACGAAACGATTAACGATATCGAGCACGCCGCCATGTAAAACCACCACCACATTTCCTCCCGGATGTGCCGCCGCGATTGCCTTGAGCTTGCCGGTGACCCGGGCAAACATCTCCTTCAAACTTTCGCCATGCTCGAAGTTGTAATCGGCATTGCGCCCCTCAAAAGCAGCGTAACCATCGGGATGCTTCGCCCTGGCTTCATCGTAGGTCAGCCCTTCAAAAGCGCCATAACGCCGTTCGCGCATTTCCGGCGCCGCCTGCGGCTCAAGGCCAAGCGCCAGACCGATCGCCTGCGCCGTCGCCCACGCCCGTTTGAGGTCGCTGCTATAAAGCGCGACAATGCCAGCCGAAGCAAGCCAGCGCCCGGCACCTGCCGCCTGACGCAAACCCGTGGCGTTGAGCTCGATGTCGATCTGCCCCTGAATACGGCGCGCCGCATTCCATTCCGTTTCGCCGTGGCGCACCAGGCAAAGACGCGTTATCAAGTTTGTAGGGATTTCCACCATGGCCGATCCATATCCTTCGCTGTAAATTTCGCCAAACGGGATTTTTCAATTAACCCTGGCCATTTCTAGAAGCCAGGAATTTTATCAACCTTAGGAGGACTTTTCGTGACCCCTCTGCTCAAGCTCTCGCAGTTGATCGACTGGATCAATGAGCGCGTCGGCAAAGGCGCTTTCTGGCTAATTTTGTTGATGACGGTGATCAGCGCCTGCAATGCCAGTTATCGCTTTATTTTCAATGACAGTTCAAACGGCATACTGGAAATTCAGTGGTATCTGTTCGCTGCCGTATTTTTGCTCTGCTCGCCCTACACCCTGCAAAAAAACGAACACGTCCGCATCGACGTCGTTTCCAGCAACCTCTCGCCGCGCGGCCTGGCCATCATCGACATTATTGGCACGCTCTTCTTCCTGCTGCCGATGGTCGTCACCGTCGTCTGGCTCTCCCTGCCATTAGTCGCCGAGTCCTACAAAATTAACGAATACTCAAGCAATGCCGGCGGCCTCCTGCGTTGGCCGGTGAAAATCCTGCTGCCGATCGGCTTTACGCTGCTCGCCCTGCAAGGCATTTCCGAGCTGATCAAGCGCATCGCCTTTCTCGCCGGCATGATCGACGACCCCAATAGCAAAACCCACGGCCCGACGCCGGAAGAAGAACTGGCCGCCGCCATCGCTGCGACCAAAGCCCAGGGAGCCAAATAATGGAATGGATTATCGGCAACATGGCGCCGCTGATGTTCGGCGCCCTCGTCATCTTCCTGCTCTTCGGCTACCCAGTCGCTTTTGCGCTGGCTGCCAATGGCATCCTCTTCGGGCTGCTCGGCATTGAACTCGGGCTGCTCACGCCGGCGCTTTTCCAGGCGCTGCCGGAACGCATTTTCGGCATCATGGCCAACGACACGTTGCTCGCCATCCCCTTCTTTACCTTCATGGGACTGGTGCTGGAACGATCGGGCATGGCAGAAGACCTGCTCGACACCATCGGCCAACTCTTTGGCCCGATACGTGGCGGCCTGGCTTACGCAGTCATTTTTGTCGGCGCCCTGCTCGCTGCAACGACTGGCGTCGTCGCCGCCTCGGTGATCTCGATGGGCCTGATTTCGCTGCCCATCATGCTGCGCTACGGCTACGACAAACGCCTGGCCTGCGGCGTCATCGCCGCCTCCGGCACGCTGGCCCAGATTATCCCGCCCTCGCTGGTGCTGATCATCATGGCCGACCAGCTCGGCAAATCCGTCGGCGATATGTATCAGGGCGCCATCATGCCGGCAATGATTCTGACCACGATGTATGTCGGTTATGTTTTCTTGCTGACCATGATCAAACCCAAGGCGGCCCCCGCCCTGCCACCGGAAGCGCGTACCTTGCGTGGCCTGCAGATGCTGATGCGCGTCATCACCACCATGCTGCCGCCGTTGATGCTGATCTTCCTGGTCCTCGGCACCATTTTTATGGGTATTGCCACGCCGACCGAAGGTGGCGCGATGGGTGCCGCCGGCGCGCTGATTCTGGCCATTGCCCGCAAGCGACTGAACTTGAAGTTGCTCAAGCAGGCCATGGAAACCACCGGCAAGCTCTCCTCTTTCGTTATCTTCATTCTCGTTGGCTCAACCGTTTTTGGCCTGATTTTCCGCGCCGTGAATGGCGACCTCTGGGTGGAACACCTGCTCCTCGGCTTACCGGGTGGTCAGGTTGGCTTCCTGATCGTGGTCAACATCATGGTCTTCCTGCTTGCCTTCTTCCTCGACTTCTTCGAACTCTCCTTTATCATTGTGCCGCTGCTCGCACCGGTGGCCGACAAACTGGGCATCGATCTGGTCTGGTTCGGTGTCCTCCTCGCGGTCAATATGCAGACCTCGTTCATGCACCCACCCTTCGGCTTTGCGCTGTTCTACCTGCGCTCGGTAGCACCGCCGACGATCAAAACGACAGACATTTACTGGGGCGCCATTCCCTTCGTCTGCATCCAGATCATCATGGTCGCCATCATCATCATCTTCCCCGGCGTCGTCAGCTATGGCGATGCGGCGCAGCAAGCGCAGGCTCAGATGGAACGGGATGGCACCGCGCCCCCGCCGATTGACCTCGATGCCATGATGAACAGCATGAATGAAGAAAGTGACAAACCCAAGGATGACGCAGCGGATAATTTGCTGAAGGATCTGCAGGGCGATGGCAAGTAAGCGCCAGTGCTAATCAAGACCAAGGGCGGGGTTATTCCCGCCCTTTTTTGTTGACCAGAATCGGTCGCAAAATTCAGACGTTTTTCACGGTTGACCGTGCGAGCAAGCATTTCTTTGCATTAAATAGCTATTCCCTATCCCGCAGATCAGGACAAATAATTAGACTGAGATTGTCTTTGGCATGAAGATACAAGCCTGTCTTGAGCAACCTGAAAGAAGGAGAAAATCATGGATACCGGCATCAGCAAGAAAGATCGTGAAAAAATCGCCGAAGGGCTGTCCCGCCTGCTCGCCGACTCTTACACCCTGTACCTGAAAACCCACAACTTCCACTGGAACGTTAAAGGGCCGATGTTCAACACCCTGCACTTGATGTTCATGGGCCAATACACCGAGCTGTGGAATGCGCTTGACCTGATCGCCGAGCGCATCCGCGCCCTCGGCTTTCCCGCCCCCGGCACCTACCGCGAATTCGCCGCGCTGACGGTGATCAAAGAAAGCGAAGGCGTACCCGAGGCCACCGAGATGATCAAGCAATTGCTCTCCGGCCAGGAGGCGGTGGTGAAAACAGCACGCAGCATTTTCCCGATTATCAACAAGGCAGGCGACGAACCTTCAGCCGATCTGCTCACCCAGCGCATGCAGATCCACGAGAAAAATGCCTGGATGTTGCGCAGCCTGCTCGAAACCTGAGCGGAATCTTTCAGGCAACAAAAAACCCGCGGGTTTTTTGTTGCCTGGGCCATTAAGAATGCAGCCAGAAGCCAAGGATTAGCGATGGCTTTGCAAGAAACCATCCATCCGATGTTCAGCCAGGCTGAACCAGGCATTCTGAGACTTACGATACTTTTCATATTCCGTATGAATTTTCTTGAAGGCCGGATTCTTTGACGCCTCGTCGGCATAAAGCTGTTGAGAGGCCTTGTAAGCAGCTTCGAGAATTTCGTCCGAGTAGGCATGCAACTTGGTGCCGCCCTGCAGCAATTTGACCAGCGCAATCGGGTTTTTGTGGTCATATTCAGCCAGCATCGTCACATTGGCCTCATAAGCCGCCGCGCGGAAAGCCTCCTGGTACTCCTTGGGTAACTTGTTCCATTCCTTCTTGTTCACAAAGAAATGAATGGTTGGGCCCGGCTCCCACCAACCTGGGTAGTAATAATGCTTCGCCACTTTGTAGAACCCGAGCTTTTCATCGTCGTACGGCCCGACAAACTCAGCAGCGTCAATTGTGCCTTTTTCCAGCGCCGGATAAATATCGCCACCGGCGATCTGCTGCGGCACCGCGCCGAGTTCCGCGAAAACATTGCCGCCCAGACCGGCAATACGCATTTTCAGCCCCTTGACATCTTCAAGCGTCTTGACTTCCTTACGGAACCAGCCGCCCATCTGAGTACCGGTATTGCCGCCGGCAAAGGAGAGAACATTGTAATTGCCATAAAATTCGTCGAGCAATTTCTGACCGCCGCCGTAATAAATCCAGGCATTCATCTGGCGGGCATTCATGCCGAAAGGAATGGAAGTACCAAAACCGAAAGTTTTGTCCTTGCCGACATAATAATAAGAACAGGTATGGCAAACCTCAACGGTGCCTTGCTGCACGGCATCCAGCGCCTGCAGGCCAGGAACGATTTCGCCACCGGGAAAAACGCGGATATCAAACTTGCCGCCGGTCATCGCCCGCAGGCGATTGGCCAGCACGTCGGCGCCGCCATAAATCGTATCCAGACTCTTCGGGAAACTTGAAGTCAGGCGCCATTTGACCGTTGGCAACGACTGGGCAATGGCCGGCGCGGCGATGCTTGCCGCAGCACCGGCCGCGGCGCCGACTGAGGCTTTTTTCAGAAAGTCACGACGTTGCATAGATAAGTCTCCTCATTAGTTATTGATCTCAGCAAGCCAAACGGCTTATGTCTATTTTTCACCAAAACTACCGGTTTTGCCATAGTCCCGGCCAAAGGCAATCTTCAGCAATGAATTTCCAAAAAGGAAATACAAAAAGAGGCGCAAAAAACACCGATTGATGTTTTTTGCGCCTCTCAGCGCCAAGCGAAAATGGCTAGTTCAGAGCATTAACGATGCGATTGAGCAAAGCTATCCATCGGCAACTCAGCTACGGCAAACCAGGCCCGCTGATTTTTCATCGACTTTGAATATGAGTCGTAAACTTTTTTGAACGCCGGATTCTTGGCAGCCTCGTCCGAATAAAGCTGCATCGCAGCCTTGTGGGCAGCCTCCATGATTTCCTTGGAGAAAGCTCTCAGCTTGACGCCGTTTTGCAGAAGCTTGGCCAGCGCCGTCGGATTCTTGAAATCATACTCGGCGTTCATGGTGACGTTGGCCTCAGCCGCTGCCGCTGTGAATGCAGCCTGATACGCCTTGGGTAGTTTGTCCCATTCCTTCTTATTGACGAAGAACTGCAGGCAGGTAGACGGCTCCCACCAGCCCGGACCGTAGTAATTCTTGGCTACTTTGTAGAAGCCGAGTTTCTCATCGTCGTAGGGGCCAATCCATTCAGCCGCATCGATCGTGCCTTTTTCCAGCGCCGGGTAAATATCGCCCGCGGCGATCTGCTGCGGCACAACGCCCAGTTCAGCCATGATGTTGCCACCCAGGCCACCGATCCGCATCTTGATCCCTTTGAGATCGGCGACAGTTTTCACTTCCTTGCGCCACCAGCCGCCCATCTGTGTACCGCTATTGCCGCCAGGGAAAGAAATGAAATTGTAACCGGCATAAAACTCGTCAAGCAGCTGTTGACCGCCGCCCTGATACATCCAGGCATTGGTCTGACGTGCATTCATGCCGAACGGCAAGGCGGTACCGAAGGTGAAGGTACGATCCTTGCCCACGTAATAATAAGACGCGGTATGGCAGCACTCAACCGTCCCCTGTTGCACGGCATCCATGGCTTGCAGGCCGGGAACGATTTCACCGGCCGGGAAGACGCGGATATCAAACTTGCCACCGGTCATTTCACGCAAACGGTTAGCCAGCTGCTCGGCACCGCCGTAAATGGTATCCAGGCTCTTCGGGAAGCTCGAAGTCAGGCGCCACTTCACGGTCGGCAGCGATTGGGCCAAGGCCGGGGTAGCGAGTGTTGCAGCAGCACCGGCGGCGGCGCCGATGGATGCTTTTTTCAGAAAGTCACGACGTTGCATTTTGTCTCCTCATTGGTTATCAGGAACATCAGGCCTTATGGCTGGAAACATTTTTCCGCAAATTCGCTCATCTGACGAGATGTGGAAAACCCTAACCCGCCGATCTGCGTCAGCAAGGCATAAACTGAACGCTCATCGCCAACGCTCGAAGAGAATCCAGATGAACGACGAACTGGCCGAAATACGCGACTTCATAGCCGACTGCCCACCCTTCGACACACTTGCCCCAGCCGAACTGGGCAAGC
>CAZLPR010000076.1:0-5778 GCA_964561415.1 uncultured Dechloromonas sp.
GGCGTTGTTCGCCGCGGGCTGCGCCGAGGTTGAGAAGCAGGTTGAGGTCAAGCCGCCACCTGCGGCAGAAGCCATCAAGCCCGAGGTGCCAAGCGGCGAACCAAAATTCAAGAATTCGACGCTGAAGTATCTGGCCAATCGTCATCTGAAACCACAGCCCACCCGGCCGCTGAATGTGCGCTCAAAATGTTCGCACCGGGATGCCGTCGGCACGGCGACCAGGCTTAACCTCTTGGTCAAGGAGGCTGTAGTCAAAACCTTCAGCGCCCAGGTGGCGATCAAGGGTTACGGCACTTGTCGTTTCAATCTGGGGGATTTTAATCAGGCCGAAAAAATGCCGCAGGCGCTGCTCAGGCACAAACGTGAACCAGGCTGCCTGGTGCGGATGTGGGAGCAGGGCGACCAAGTGACGATTGCCTTCAATAGTTGCCCAAAATCCTGCGAGCGGGATGCATTCAGTTACCTCTGGCCGATTGTGGTCGAGGCGAAATCAGGGCGTTGTTTCTGAACGGATAGAGCTATGAATCAGTGGGAAGTAGTGATTGGCATTGAAACGCACGCGCAGTTGGCGACTGTTTCGAAAATTTTCTCCGGCGCATCGACCGCTTTCGGGGCAGCGCCCAATACGCAGGCTTGCGCGGTCGACCTCGCTTTGCCCGGCGTTTTGCCGGTGCTCAACAAAAAAGCCGTCGAATGTGCCATTCGCTTTGGCCTGGCGATCGGGGCCGAGGTGGCGGAAAAATCGGTATTCGCCCGGAAAAACTACTTTTACCCCGATCTGCCCAAGGGCTATCAGATCAGCCAGATGGATCTGCCGGTCGTCGTTGGCGGCGCCATCACGCTACAAGTGGGTCAGGGCGAAAAAGCTTACGAAAAAGTGGTGCACCTGACCCGTGCCCATTTGGAAGAAGACGCCGGGAAATCGCTGCATGAAGATTTTCATGGCAAGTCGGGCATTGACCTGAATCGTGCCGGAACGCCGTTGCTGGAAATCGTCACCGAGCCGGACATGCGCTCATCGGAAGAGGCGGTCGCCTACGCCCGGGTGCTGCACGCGCTGGTGCGCTGGATCGGCATTTGCGATGGCAATATGCAGGAAGGCTCTTTCCGCTGCGATGCCAATGTTTCCGTCCGCCCCCGAGGGCAGGACGAGTTGGGAACGCGGCGCGAAATCAAGAATCTCAATTCCTTCCGTTTCCTCAAGGAGGCCATCGATTACGAAATTCAGTGGCAGATCAACGAAATTGAGGAAGGCCGCAAGATTCAGCAGGCCACCGTGCTGTTCGACCCGGATAGTGGCGTGACGCGCGTCATGCGCACCAAGGAAGATGCCCACGATTACCGCTATTTTCCCGATCCCGATCTTTTGCCCCTGGTCATTTCGGCCGACTGGATTGCCCGTGTTAAAAGCGAGCTACCCGAATTGCCCCGCCAGATGCGCGATCGTTTTATCAGTGAATTTGGCCTCTCCAATTACGATGCGACGGCGCTGACCGCAAGCCCGGAAATTGCCGATTATTTCGCGTCGACCGTAGCCATTGCCGGCAAGGCAAATGCCAAGCCCTGCGCCAACTGGGTGATGGTCGATCTCGCCGCCCGCTTGAACAAGGAAGGCAAGGAACTGGCCGAATCGCCGGTGGCAGCGGCCCAACTGGCTGGTTTGCTGCAGCGTATTGCCGACAACACGATCTCGAACAATATCGCCAAGAAAGTCTTCGAGGCGCTCTGGCATGGCGAAGGCGCGACCGCTGACGAGATCATCGAGAAGCAGGGCTTGAAGCAGATTACCGATAGCGGCGCCATCGAGTCGCTGGTCGATGAGGTGCTGGCCGCGAATGCCGCCAATGTCGCCGAATTCAAAGCGGGCAAGGAAAAAGCTTTTAATGCGCTGGTTGGTCAGGTGATGAAGGCCGCCAAGGGCAAGGCCAATCCGCAGCAAGTCAATGATCTGCTGCGGAAAAAACTGACGGATTAATCAGCGCGTTTGAGATGATCTGGCTGCGCCGTTTGCCGGCGTGGCCAGCGGTGCCTGTTTGGTGATCTCGTAATAACGCTTGCGATCAGCGTCATACTTGGCCTTGACGAGGTCGAACTCGCGCTTTTTCACTTCCAGTAATTCCTGCTGAATCCTGATTTCGTGTTCAAGCGTCCGCAAATCTTTTGCCAACTCGGCCGGCATGGCTTTTTTCCGGTAGAACTCGGCCTCTGCCTTGGCCTTTTCGAGTCTTTTACGCGCCTCGTCGATTCTTGCCTGCGTATCCTGAAGCGCCAGTTTGACGTCTGCCTCGGCCTTGTTCTGCGCCAGGTCGATATCCTGTGGCGAAGCGTAGGTGTCGAGCAGTGCCTGGTCCTTGCGCCGTTGCTCCTGGGCGATATCCGCGCGTTGCTTGGCCCGGCGCGACTCGGCCGCCAGTTCAGCTTTCTCTTCCGGGGTCAGCGGTGGGCCGACTTCTTTGAGCAGATTGCCGCGACTGTCGAGAATCCGATAAGCCCGGCCGCGGCATTGTTCAGGCAAGGTGTCGGCACAAATGCGGCGACCGTTGGCGGGGTTGGCGCAGCAGTAAAACTCCCCGGCCGCAAACGCGCCGTTGGCCGCAAGCGCCAGCAAAATAATACTTAATGGCTTAAACATCAACGCCGTATTGTGATCGATAGCTCGCCACCGCTTCACGGTGCGTGGCGAATTCCGGATGGTGTTCGAGATAGGCCATCAGGTCTGCCAGGCCAGCCACGGCAATGACCGGAATGCTATAGTCGCGCTGCACCTCCTGAACGGCGGAGAACTCACCGAGGCCGCGCTCTTGCCGGTCGAGAGCAATCAGCACGCCGGCTGGCGTAGCGCCGGCCGCACGAATCAGTTCGACCGATTCCCGCACCGAGGTGCCGGCTGAAATGACATCGTCGACAATCAGGACGCGTCCGGCGAGCGGCGCGCCGACAATGCTGCCGCCTTCGCCATGGTCCTTGGCTTCCTTGCGGTTGTAGGCGAATGAAAAATTCCGGCCGCGCTGGGCCAGTGCAACGCTGATTGTGGCGACCAGCGGAATACCCTTGTAGGCCGGGCCAAACAGCATGTCGAACTGGACGCCGCCGGCTTCAGCGGCTTTGGCGTAAAATTCGGCCAGCCGGCCTAATGAATTGCCGTCGTTGAATAAACCGGCATTGAAAAAATAAGGCGAAAGCCGCCCGGCTTTGGTGGTGAATTCGCCAAAGCGCAGCACATTGCAGCTCAGCGCGAATTCGATGAAATTTTGACGAAAATCCATATTTTTCCATTCTTGAATGGCCTGTAATTTCAGGCCAGAACTCACACAATGTTACGCATCATCTCCCTGAACCTCAATGGCATCCGCTCTGCCTGGAGCAAAAATGTTTTGCCGTGGGCGGTTGCTCAAAAAGCCGATATTGTCTGCCTGCAGGAATTGAAGGCGCAATTGCCTGATCTGACAGCAGAAATGCGAGCACCAGACGGCATGCACGCTTTTTACCACTGCGCCGAAAAGAAAGGCTACAGCGGTGTCGGTATTTGGAGCCGGAATAAGCCGGATCGAGTCGTTGAAGGCTTTGATGGGGGGGAATTCGATGCGGAAGGGCGTTATATCCGGGCGGATTTCGGCAACTTGTCGGTGATATCGCTTTATTTGCCGTCCGGCTCCTCCTCGCCGGAGCGCCAGGAAGCCAAATTCCGCTTTCTTGATCTTTTCTTCCCCCAGATGCTGGCCTTGCGTGCCGAAGGGCGGGAGATTGTCCTCTGTGGCGACTGGAACATCGCCCACCAGGAAATTGATTTGAAAAACTGGAAGTCAAATCAGAAAAACTCGGGTTTTCTGCCTGAGGAGCGCGCCTGGTTAAGCCGCGTTTTTGAAGAGCTGGGCTGGGTTGATGTTTATCGCCGGCTGCATCCGGCGACAACGGGTGATGCTTACACCTGGTGGAGTAACCGGGGACAGGCCTGGGCGAAAAATGTGGGCTGGAGAATTGACTACCAAATAGCCACGCCCGCTCTTGCGGCGGCGGCGCGACAGGCTGATATTTACAAGGCTGAGCGCTTTTCCGATCACGCTCCGTTGCGCGTCGATTATGAATATATGCTACTGCAGAATGCGAATTGATTTCGCCGCACGAAGGGGCTAATCTTTAGCCCTTGCTTAACTGTCATCCTAGAGGTCAAAAAAATGTCTGAACAATTCACAAATGCAAATAAAGACAAACTGGTTTCTGACCTGCGTGTCGTCATCTCGGATACCGAAGAGTTGCTGCGGGCAACCGCGGGTGCGGCGGGCGAAAAAGTGGGCGATCTGCGCGAGCGCCTGAGTGTGCGTCTGCGTGATGCCAAGGAACGCCTGGTTGATCTCGAAGTTGCAGTTATCGACAAAACCAAAGCAGCAGCGCGGGCAACTGACGATTTCGTGCACGAAGAGCCGTGGAAAGCGGTCGGTGTTGCCGCTGCCTTGGGTCTTGCCTTGGGCGTCCTGATCGGGCGTCGTTAAACGCATGACGCAGTCAACGGGCGGTGAAGAGCGCCGGGCAGGCCTCTTTCCCGCCATGAAAGGCATGATCGCGACCGTGATCGCGATCGGCAAAACGCGCGCCGAACTGTTAATTGCCGAGTTGGAAGAGGAGAAATTCCGCCTCATGTCGCTCTGGTCAAAGGCAATCGGCGCCGCATTTTTGCTCGCAGTGGGTCTGATCATGGCGGTTTTTTGTCTGGCACTTGCCTTCTGGGACCAGCGTGTGATGGTTTTTGGTCTCTTTGCGGTGCTTTTTATGGGCGGTGGTTTAATCTTGGTGGCTTCATTAAAGAAGCAGTCCCGCCAGCCCAGTAAATTGCTTAAAACCAGTCTGGCCGAGCTTGAGGCCGATATGGCGCAATTGCGCCGCGCCACCAAAACGCCGGAATGAATACAAAACTGCTTGAATTGGCGACACGACGCGGTGTGCTCAAGGCGCGTATCGAAGCTCAGCGTCTCGCCCTGGCTGAGCAATCGGCGCCGCTGGAAAAAGCCTTGGCGCGTGGCGATGCGGTGCTCGAAGGCGTCGATTGGTTGAAACATCATCCGCTGGCCATTGCCGCCGCAGTTGCTGCGGTGGTTGTGGCACGTCCGCGGCGGGCTCTGCGCTGGGCCAAGCGTGGATTTTTCGTCTGGCGCAGTTGGCAAGGCGTACGAAATTTGCTCGCTAAATCGAGTTGACCGGGGCCGAAACTGAACCGGCCATCACGGCGCTACCTGGCTGGTGGCGCCAGGCGCTGTCCTCGCAGCGCCGCGAAATGCGCCGTATCGTCGCTGAATTGATGGTGGCGCGCGGCATCATGCCGCTGCTGATGAAGTGTAGAAATGGCGGCAGCTGGACGCCGGATGAGAAAACCGAGTTGCTCGGCCATTTGCGCCGTATGGCGCATTTGTCCCCTTATCTGGTCGCCCTGGTTTTGCCCGGCTCGGTATTGATCCTGCCGGTTTACGCTTGGTGGCTGGACCGTCGGCGCCTTAATCGCGACGACTGAGGCTTTTTGCCGCCACGGCATGCCACGGGGCGACTTTCAAGAGTAAAACCATCCCCGGTACCGCCAGTGCGGCGCAGAGCCAGAAAAAATTCAGCCAGCCGAGAGCTTCGACCAGCACGCCGGCCGAAGCATTGATAAAGGTGCGCGGAACCGCCGCCAAACTGGTGAATAGCGCCATTTGCGTTGCTGTGTAAGCGGGGTGCGTGCTGCGGGCGATGAAGGCGACGAAAGCCGCCGTGCCGAGGCCGACGCCGAGCGCCATGGCGGCGAAGATC
>CAZLPR010000076.1:5788-8149 GCA_964561415.1 uncultured Dechloromonas sp.
GCCGATGACAGCGGCTAGCGCCAGGCGTTCGTAGGCACCGATTACGGCAAAATGGTTTTGCCCGGCAAGCCAGACAAAGCCGAAAATGGTCACCAGTTGAACCAGGCCGAATAGCCAAAGGGCGCGATTGATGCCGAGCCTGACCATCCACAAACCGCCGAGCAAGGCGCCGAAGACGGCTGGCCAAAGGCCGGCATGTTTGGCGATCAGGCCGATGTCGGTCTTTGTGAAACCCATGTCGAGGTAGAAGGGCGTAGCGAGCGCGGTGCTCAGGCTGTCGCCCAGTTTGTAGAGAAAAATGAAGCCGAGCACCATCAAGGCGCCGCGCCAGCCTTGCCGGCTGATAAATTCGTGAAACGGTTCGGTGACGGCCTGACGCAGGGTTTTCGGCGTGCCTTTGACGAGCGGCTCGCTGACCCGCCAAGCCATGATCATGCCGGGGATCATAAAGGCGCCGGTAATCCAGAACACTTCATTCCACGGCAGACGGTCGGCCAGAATCAGCGAGAGCGAGCCGGGAATCAGGCCGGAAACCCGGTAAGCATTGACATGAACGGCATTGCCGAGGCCGAGTTCCTCGTCGCTCAAAATTTCCCTTCTAAAGGCGTCGACCGCAATATCCTGCGTCGCCGAGAGCAGCGAGAGCAAGGTGGCGAGCCAGAGGATGGGCCAGATGTTGTCTTTCGGGCTGAGGCCGCCCATAAAACCAATGGTGAATAGCAGGCCGAACTGGGTGAGCAGCATCCAGCCCCGGCGCCGGCCGAAACCGGGGATGTTGAAGCGGTCGAGCAGCGGCGACCAGAGAAATTTCCAGGTATAGGGAAACTGGATCAGCGCGAAGAAACCGATCGTTTTGAGATCGACGCCTTCGCTGCGCAGCCAGGCCGGCAGCAGGTTGAGCAGCAGGTAAAGGGGCAGGCCTGAACTGAAGCCGGTGAAGATGCAGATCAGCATCTTCCGGTTCATCAGGGCGCCGAGCCAGGCTGGCATCAACGGTTGCGGGTCAGGCGGTAGACGGCCAGGCTACCCAAAAAGTTGACCTCGCGATTGTCGCTGCACGCGACCGGGTTGCCGGCTTCATCGAGAATGCTGCGTTCGCGAATGATCAGGCCCATTTTGGCGCACAGGTCTTCAAAGTCGAGCAGGGTGAAGAAGCGGACATTGGGCGAGTCGTACCATTGATACGGCAGGTCTTCCGAAACCGGCATGCGGCCGTCGAGTACCGAACGCAGGTTTTTCCAGTAGGCGAAGTTCGGGAAGGAGACGACCGCTTCACGGCCGACGCGCAGCATTTCACGCAGGATACCCTCGGTGTGGCGCACGGTTTGCAGCGTGCGTGAGAGCACCACATGGTCGAAGGCCTGGTCGGCAAATTCGTCGAGGCCGCGTTCCAGGTTGCCTTGAATGATGTTGATGCCATTTTTGATGGCGGCGAGAATATTGGCATCGTCGATCTCAACGCCGACACCTTTAATGCCACGCGTTTCGATCAGGTATTTGAGCAAGCTGCCGTCACCGCAACCGAGGTCAAGAACGCGGTGGCCCGGTTCAACCCAGGCAGCGATAACGTCAAAATCGGGACGGCCCAGGGTATGCGTCATAGCTTGATATTCCGCAGGTAGGCATCGATCACGCCGTGATAATGCGCGTCATCCATCAGGAAGGAGTCGTGACCGAAATTGAGGCTGATTTCGGCATATGAAACATTGCGTCCGTTGGCGAGCAGCGCGGCGACGATTTCCTTCGAGCGGGCGGGTGTGAAGCGCCAGTCGGTGGTGAAGGAGGCGATTAAAAAATTAGCCTTGCTGCGTGCCATCGTGGCGTTTAAGTTGCCGTTGTCTTCGCGTGAAGGATCGAAATAATCGAGCGCCTTGGTCATTAGCAGGTAGGTATTGGCATCGAAATAGCCGGCGAATTTGTCGCCCTGGTAACGCAAATAGGATTCCACCTCGAATTCGACATCAAAGCCGAAAGAGAAGGCGCTGTTGCGCAGTTCGCGGCCGAATTTTTCGCCCATCTGGTCGTCGGACAGATAAGTGATGTGGCCCAACATGCGGGCCAGGCGCAGGCCGCGCAGTGGGCGAGTGTGGTGTTCGTAGTAGTGGCCGCCATGGAAATCAGGATCGGTCAGGATGGCCTGACGGGCCACATCGTTGAAAGCGATGTTTTGTGCCGAGAGTTTCGGCGCGGCGGCGATCACGATGGCGTTGCGGATGCGTTCCGGGTAGGTGATGCTCCAGCGTAGCGCCTGCATGCCGCCCAGGCTGCCACCCATGACGGCGGCCCAGCTGTCGATGCCGAGCCGGTCTGCCAAGCGGGCTTGGGCGTGCACCCAATCGACCACGGCAACCATCGGGAAGT
>CAZLPR010000077.1:0-8133 GCA_964561415.1 uncultured Dechloromonas sp.
TGCTACCAACGCCGGCTGGATCAGCGCGGCGTGAAAATGCAGCAAATGGGTGCCGTCAGTCGTCGTGCCTTCGGGAAATACGGCGACATATTTCTCCTGGCCGAGAATGTCGGCAATTTCCTGATTGATGATCCGGGCGTGGCCGCGGCTGCCCCGGCGCAGAAAAACCGTATCGTTCTTGGCCGCCAACCAGCCAATCAACGGCCAGTGCCGAATCTCTGCCTTGGCGACAAAGGCCGCTGGCAGGACAGCATTGATCACATAAATATCGATCCAGGAAATGTGATTGGCCACCAGCAGCGCTCCGGGCACGGCATCGGTCGCATCGACATCGATTTCGACTCCCATGGCAGCGAGGAGAGACCTCGCCCAGCGGGCCTTGAGGCGCAGGCGCAGTTCGTCACGGCAAAGCGGGAAAAAACAAAGGACGAACAAAGCGCCGCTGACAACGAGCAGGACAAGACATGAAAGCCGGAGGGCGCGGATGAGAAAGTGATTGGTTGTCAGTCTACTTATTCCATGTAATGTTTGGCATAACGGCTTGAGACCTTAGCCATCGGCAACAGGATAGGCAAATCAGCCGTGTTGAAATCGGGATCCCAGGCCGGTTCACCGCAGATCCACGCCCCCGCCCGCAAATAACCCTTGATCAGCGGCGGTGTTTCGGCTGCCAAGTCCTGCTGCAAGGCGGCAAGCGGTAATGGGCAGCGCGGGAAAACGCGGTATTCAAGCGGCCCGAGATGCTCTTCAGCCAAGCGATTATACAAGCTGGCTGCCGCGTGGCCGCCGTCGGCCATACTGATCGAAGCGCAACCCATCAGGTAGTCATAGCCACGTTCTGACATGTATTGGGCCAGGCCGGACCACAGCAAGCTGATGGTCGCGCCGGTGCGGTAATCGGGATGAACGCAGGAGCGGCCGATTTCAACCAGCCTTGACCGCAGGTGCTGCAGCCGGGTCAGGTCAAACTCGTTTTCTGAGTAGTAGCCGACCTGACGGGCATTTTCCGGCGACAGGATACGGTAGGTGCCGACTATTTCGCTGCTTTGCGTATCGCGCACAACGAGATGATCACAGTAGGGATCGAATACATCATGATCAACACCCGGTGTACGGCTCGGCAAATTGGCGCCCATTTCACCGGCAAAAACGCGATAGCGCAAACGTTGAGCTTCAAGAATGTCGCCCTGGCTGCGGGCGAAACCCACGGCAAGACTGGGCCGCCTGGCGCGCCGTAACTCGGCGCTGCTTTGTATTTTTTCCATGCTGCTCTCCATTTATGGTGTGGAGAGAGCATGGAAGCATCACGTTACAAGGCTATTGCACGCATTTTACGGCAATGTTTCAGCGCGTTACGCGCGACTCGCCACCGCTCGTAATAATACGCACGCGATCACCAGCCTGGAATTCGCGCGGGTCGCCTTCCTGAACAATGGCGATCAACCGGCCGTTATCGGCTTTGACGGTAATTTCCATCGCCTGTTTGCGCGTCGCGCTTTCTTCAATCGCGCTACCGGCCAGGCCACCGGCGACGGCACCGATCACTGCGGCAACGACCGAGCCCTTGCCAGCGCCCAGCGAACTCCCGGCAATGCCGCCCACCGCCGCACCGGCAACCGTACCGACCGGTGACTTGGTGCCCTCCAACTGCACTTCACGGACAGACTCGACGACGCCCATACGAATGGTTTGTTCACGACGCGCCTGGTCGCGGCTATAGACATCGCCCGATTTGCTGGTGGCGCAGCCGGCCAGCAAAGCAACCGAAATGATCAGCAAGGATAATGTCTTGTTCATTGATTTCACCAAGGTAAAACGCCAAAGGCGCGTTGATATTTTGCCGCGATCTGCTCACGGCTCGGCTGGTGGTTTTGTCCGCCGCGCTGGGCGATTTTAATCGCGCCCATGACCGCAGCCAGTTGCCCTGTTTTGACCCAATCATAGCCATTGGCGATGCCGTAGAGCAAACCGGAGCGGTAGGCGTCGCCGCAACCGGTCGGATCGACCAGCGCATCTGCTTCAACGCAGGGAATGTCATAACGTTGACCGTCGGCACGAATTTCAGAGCCTTCGCCGCCTTTGGTGACAATCAGCGCGTTGACTTCGCCCGCCAGCTGATCGAGGCTGCGCCCGGTTCGGTCACAGAGCAATTTGGCTTCGTAATCGTTGAAACAGGCGTATTCAGCCAGCTTCATGAACTCCAGCAGCTCATCGCCATTGAACATCGGCAAACCCTGACCGGGGTCGAAAATGAAGGGCAAGCCTGCTGCCGCAAAGTCGCGGGCATGCTGCAGCATGCCTTCACGGCCATCCGGCGCAACAATGCCGAGTTTGGCCGTCGTCGCCTGCGCCACCTTGTTCAGATGCGAAAAGCTCATGGCGCCGGGGTGGAAGGCGGTGATCTGGTTGTCGTCCAGATCGGTCGTGATGAAAGCCTGGGCGGTAAAGCTACCCGCCACATGACGCACATGCGTGCGTGGCAGGCTGAGTTGATCGAGCCGTTCGAGATAAGGCATCGCATCGTCGCCGACTGTCGCCATGATCAACGGCTCCCCGCCGAGCAGCATCAGGTTGTAGGCGATGTTCCCGGCGCAGCCACCGTACTCGCGACGCAGTTCCGGCACCAGAAAGGCGACGTTGAGAATATGAATCTGTTCCGGCAGGATGTGATTCTTGAAGCGGTCCGGGAAGACCATGATGTTGTCGAAGGCAAGCGAACCACAAATGAGTGTTGTCATAAGCACTTAAGGATAAAAAACGTAAAGTCGGTAACCGGCGGCACCGATATTGTTGGCCTCGATCCACAGCTTGATGGCCGTTTCGCCATTGGCCGGGAAAGCAGCTGGATCGATCGCTGGCGGCAGGTAATCGGCGGCCATCAGCACACGCCGCGAAACGACCGCATCGTTCGTATCGGTCAAGGTCAGTTCCAGCGCCGGCCAGGCTTGGTCATAATCGGCGCGGTTATGCAGCGTCGCCTGCAAAATCAGCAGGCCACGCGTATTGTCAGATTGCAGATCGGAGGCCTCGATACTCACCAGACTGGAATTTCGCGGCAAATCCACGTTGACCGCAGCCAACTCAAAAATCGTCTTCGACGAGGGCCAGCGCTGCACCACCTCAGTGCGAAAATGGTAAAGCAACTGGCCGAGCAAGACGGCAAGCAGCAACGCGGCAACAATCACGAATGGCCAGACAGCGCGGCGCGGCGACTCGTCCTCAAAACCGTCAAGGCCGCTACCCGCCAAGGCACCGGCAGCCCAACGGTTGTAGCCGGGTGCATCATTCAGTTCGCGGGCCGCGACCAAACCCGCTTCACGAGCCGCCTGAGTTGACACGTCCGGTGTTTCGAGCGGTTCAGGTATTGCGGGCGCATCAAGAGACGCTACCCTCCCCTCATCGGGCAATTCAGTCGATAAGCTTGTCGCTGGCGAAAATGCGGGATACTCCACCGGCTCTTCGGCCGGATTTTCCGGCACAACGACAAGCTCCGATGGCGCGGAGATGTCGATTTCCACGGCGGAAAGAGCGTCCGGCTGGTCGTCAATATCCGCTTGCGGCTCCGGCTCAGCGAAAGCGGATGACTCCGCCGCGAAAGCGGCTTCCGTCAGCGCTTCGCCCGACTCCGCGTCCCGACTCACGGGCGGGGCATTGGCATCCGGCGCCTCTTCCAGCAATTCGTCGAAAGCATTGAAAACGGCCTGACAATGGCCGCAACGAACCTTGCCGGCCTTAAGCCGTAGCTGCTCGGAGGTAACACGGAAAACCGTGCTGCAAACCGGGCAGCGTGTTCGCATCAGGGTTTGACTCCGCTCAGGCAGACCCAGTCTTCACGCGTGTCGGCCACCTGCATCGGCAACCATTGGGCATAAATGGCGACGATCTCTTCCGCTTGTTCGCGCAGAATGCCGGAGAGTGCCAGACGACCGCCAGAGCGGACATGGGCGCAAATGGCGGGGGCCAACACGCGCAAAGGATTGGAGAGAATATTGGCCACGACAAGATCATATTCGCCAGCGACCGGTTCGGCCGAGTCGGCAAACAACGCCGTCACCTCATTGCGCTCGGCATTGGCCCGGGCCGACTCCACCGCCTGCGGATCAATATCGACCCCGGCCACTCGGCCAGCCCCCAAACGCGCCGCGGCGATCGCCAGAATACCCGAGCCACAGCCGTAATCGAGCACCGTGCAGGCCGGCGAGACCTCGCGCTCCAACCATTCCAGACAAAGGCGGGTCGTCGGATGCGAGCCCGTACCGAATGCCATGCCCGGATCGAGAATCAGATTGATCGCGGCAGGATCAGGCGACTCATGCCAGGATGGCACAATCCATAAACGTTCGGAAACCCGAATCGGATCGAACTGCGATTGCGTCAACTGCACCCAGTTCTGATCGGCCACGACCCCAATCGCGTAACTCGGCGGTTCACTCAAGCCGATTGCGGCCGAAGCTTCAGCCAGCAATCGGGCCACATCGGCATCCGACTCAAGCAGGGCGACGACGCGCGAATGATCCCAGCCCGGCGAATTGACTGAACCCGGCTCACCGAACTGCGGCCGCTCATCCGGGGTGCCGGCGTCGGCATCTTCGATCGAAGCTGACAATGCGCCAGCCTCCATCAAGGCATCGCACAATGGATCGGCACTCGCAGCATCGGTCAGAAAACTGACACTTAACCAGCCCATAGCCTACTTCTTCACTTCGCCCTGATCGGCGAGTTTTTGTTCGAGATAATGAATATTGGTGCCACCTTCGATAAAGCGGGCATCGAGCATCAATTCCTGGTGCAGCGGAATGTTGGTCTTGATGCCCTGGATGCTCATTTCGGACAGCGCGATGCGCATCCGGCGGATCGCCTGCTCGCGCGTGTCGCCATAAGAAATCACCTTGGCCACCATCGAGTCGTAATGCGAGGGCACGGTATAGCCCTGATAGATGTGCGAATCGACCCGGATACCGGGGCCGCCGGGCGGGTGATAAAACTCGATCTTGCCGGGACAAGGCACGAACGTGAAGGGATCTTCGGCGTTAATGCGGCATTCGATCGAGTGACCACGGAGCGCGATATCTTTTTGCCGATAGCGCAGCTTTTCCCCCGCCGCAACACGAATCTGCTCCTGAACGATATCGACACCGGAAATCATCTCGGTCACCGGATGCTCCACCTGAACGCGGGTGTTCATCTCGATAAAATAGAACTCGCCGTTTTCATACAGGAATTCAAAAGTACCCGCCCCGCGATAGCCAATCTTGCGGCAAGCCTCGGCGCAACGTTCGCCAATGCGCGCAATCAAACGCGCCGGAATATGCGGCGCCGGCGCTTCTTCGATTACCTTCTGATGGCGACGCTGCATCGAGCAATCGCGCTCGCCCAGATAAATTGCATTCTTGAATTCGTCGGCCAGAATCTGGATTTCAACGTGACGCGGCGATTCCAGGTACTTTTCCATGTAGACCGCAGGATTGCCGAAAAAGCTGCCGGCCTCCTGGCGCGTCAATTGCACGGCATTGAGCAAGGCCGCTTCCGTATGCACGACACGCATGCCGCGACCGCCGCCGCCGCCGGCCGCCTTGATGATGACCGGATAGCCCACCGCCCGGGCGATGCGAACGATCTCTTTCGAGTCTTCGGGCAAGGCGCCTTCAGAACCCGGCACGCAGGGTACCGCCGCCTCCTTCATCGCCGCCTTGGCGGAAACCTTGTCGCCCATCAGGCGGATGGTTTCGGCGCGTGGGCCGATAAAGACAAAACCGGAGGTTTCGACCCGCTCGGCAAAATCGGCGTTTTCAGAAAGAAAGCCGTAGCCTGGGTGAATGGCTTCGGCATCGGTCACTTCAGCCGCTGAAATAATGGCCGGAATATTCAGGTAACTGAGAGACGACGGCGCCGGACCGATACAAACCGACTCGTCGGCCAACTTGACGTATTTCGCGTCGCGATCGGCTTCCGAATGCACCACCACGGTCTTGACGCCGAGCTCGCGACAGGCCCGCTGAATACGCAGTGCGATCTCGCCGCGGTTGGCGATGAGGATCTTTTCAAACATGGCCATATCAGCCGATCACGAACAGCGGCTCGCCAAATTCAACCGGCTCGCCATTGTCGAGAAGAATCGCCTTGATCACGCCGGAAGCATCGGCTTCGATCTCATTGAGCAGTTTCATCGCTTCAATAATACCGATCGTTTCACCCTGCTTGACCGCCTGACCGACCTTGACGAAAGCCTCGGCACCGGGCGATGGGGAGCGATAGAAAGTGCCGACCATCGGTGATTTGACGACATGCCCTTCGGGCAATTCGTCTTCGTCATCAAGACTGACCGAAGAAGCCGCCGGCGCCGCAGCAGGCAGAACGTATTGCTGCACCGGCGCCGCAGCAAGCGAACCGTAATGCTTGACGATGCGTACTTTTTCTTCACCCTCGGTGACCTCCAGTTCGGAAATACCGGATTCCTGTACGAGATCGATCAGTTTCTTGAGTTTACGCAGATCCATGGATGACTCCCTTCTGTATTGCGCCGCCTGGGCGCAAAAAGCTGGCCGAAGCCAGACTATTCTTCAATGTTGAGTTTATTAAGCAGAAATTCGAGGGCCAGCATGTAGCCCTGATGACCGAGACCACAAATAACACCGATGGCCAGATCGGAAAAATAGGAGTGCTGCCGGAAAGGCTCCCGCGCATGCACATTGGAAAGATGGACTTCAACGAACGGAATCGCCACCGCCGCCAGCGCATCGCGCAAGGCCACGCTGGTGTGCGTGTAAGCCGCCGGATTGATAATGATGGCGCGCACGCCTTGTTCGCGCGCCGCATGTATGCGTTCGATCAAGGCGCCTTCGTGATTGCTTTGAAAAGCATCCAGTTCAAGCCCGGCTGCTTCCGCCAGCCGCGCCAGCCCAACGTTGATTTCAGGCAGCGTCATGCGGCCATAATGATCCGGCTCACGGCTGCCCAGCAGGTTCAGATTGGGGCCGTGAACAACCAGGATGCGGGCTTTTTCAACGGGCTTTGAATTGGATTTTCGCTTCGTCATAACTGCAAGTTTGCCGCACTTAGCCGCATTTTGTCCAGTCTACTCGGCAAGCAGGGCGCGCAGCGCATCGGCCCGAATACGCTCGCGCTGGCGCCCGTCACGGTGCTTCAGGTTCACCCTTTCCTGCTGTGGCGGCAAAACCACCAGATTGGCATCGGCGGTATCGGTCTCAATCAGCAACACCGCTTCAACACGCTCGTTGCGCGATTCGACATGGCGCACATCAATGGCGTGATTGAGCAAAAAAATCTCAACCTCCTTGGCGCTATCGGCAAAGAGCAGGATATCAATCTTCGAATGCTCGCCAGCCGTCCCGTCGAGTACCGAGCCGGTGAGATAAGGCTGGAACTGGGCGAGCAAATCGAGCAACTCCAGCGCCGCATGGCGCAAGGCCTGAATCAGCTCGGCGTGGCCTTCTTCCTGAAACAAGCTGCGATAAGCCCGCAACTCAGTTTCAATTTCAACGTTATCAGGCAAAGCAGTGTGCTCGGGCAAACCCAGTTGCCGGGCTGCCTTGCGTTTGGCCTGATGGTAATCGGTGATGCCATCCTCGGCCATCAGGCGGGCGGCGGTACTGGCGATATTGGCCCGGCTGTTGAGGCTCGGGCGCTGGCTTTCATGGCGGGGCATGGCGGCTCGATCAGGGTAAAATCGTCGCCATTCTAACGGGTCTATGTGACATGCACATTCATATTCTGGGTATCTGCGGCACCTTCATGGGCGGCCTGGCGCAACTGGCGATTGCCAGCGGCCACCAAGTAACGGGCTGCGATGCCAACGTCTACCCGCCGATGAGCGATCAGCTGCGGGCTGCCGGCGTTGAGCTGATCGAAGGTTTCGCGCTCAGCCAACTGGCCCTGCAACCCGACGCTTTCGTCATTGGCAACGCCATTTCACGCGGCAATCCGCTGCTCGAAGCGATCCTCGACCAAGGCTTGCCCTACATTTCCGGACCGCAATGGCTGGCGGAAAATATCCTGCAGGGGCGCTGGGTGCTGGGCGTTGCCGGCACCCACGGCAAAACCACAACCGCCTCGATGCTGGCCTGGATTCTGGAAGATGCCCACATGCAGCCAGGTTTCCTGATTGGCGGCGTG
>CAZLPR010000078.1:0-3070 GCA_964561415.1 uncultured Dechloromonas sp.
GGGGCCGAGTTCCGCCGCCGGATTGCCTCGTGCTGCGTCAAGTTCTGTCCCATCGTAGCGGCGTTGGCTAGCCCGGACGCTGGGGGTGTAGGCAAGGGCGGCAAAGTGGCGTGACATGGCGGATTTCCCATCAGGGGGTTGATGGCCTCATAATCATCCATGCGCTGCGCGCAATAAATAGACTGAAAGACAGAACACCTATGCGAATTACGGTTTAATGGTGCGATATGGATAAGCTTCGGGCGATGACCATTTTTGTCCGCATTGTCGAGAGCGGCAGCCTCAGCGCAGCTGCCGACCGGCTCGGGACGTCGCCGACCTCGGTGGTGCGCAGCCTGTCGGCGCTGGAAAAATCGCTCGGGGTTCGGCTGCTGAACCGGACGACCCGGCGCATGGCGCTGACCGATGAAGGGCGCGAATATTTCGAGCGCTGCCGGCATCTGCTGGCCGAAGTCGAGGCGGCCGAGGCCGTGCTGCTCGCCCGTCAGGTTCAGCCGGCTGGCCGACTGGTGATTACCGCCCCGGTGATGTTCGGTCGCCTGCATGTGGCGCCGGTGGTCACCGATTTCCTGGCCGCCTTTCCCGAGATTCGCGTCGAACTGCTGCTGGTCGATCGCGTTGTCGACCTGATCAATGAAGGCATCGACCTCGCCGTCCGCATCGGCGCGCTGCCAGACTCATCGCTGGTTGCCATGCCGCTCGGCAGCACCCGGCGCATCCTCTGTGCCAGCCCGGACTATCTCGCCCGCTACGGCCAGCCGACCCATCCCGACGAACTGTCCGGCCATCGGGCGATCCGTATCATCGGCGGCAGCGCCGGGCTGGACTGGGAATTCCGCGGTGACGGGGCGACCTGGCGGGTGCCGATTCCCGACATCCTGGCCACCAACCACATCGATTGCGCCATCGACGCCTGCTGCAAGGGTGTCGGCTGCGGCCGGTTCTTTTCCTACCAGGTCAGGGAGCATCTCGCCGCCGGCACGCTGGTCCGCCTGTTGTCGGCCTACGAACCGTCGCCGGTCCCGGTCAGTTTCGCCTATCCGCATTCCCGCCTGCTGTCTTCCCGGGTGCGCGCCTTCATCGATCGCGCCGCACCGACACTGCGCGGGAAATTGATGGCATCCACCTGAAGTCGGTGCGGTCATGTTTCACCCCGATGCGGTGCAGGCCGTCGGCAGCTCCGGCTCGCCTGTACCCTCGCACCTCATGCGGACGATGCGCATTCCCTACACGGCACGGCACCATCCGCTTCTCGCCTTCCCGCTGCCACACCGATTGCGGCGAGTTCCCGAGGACACCCCAAGCCCCGGCAAATTGAAACCCCGACACTGGCCAGCACCCGCGAACCGTATCAGGCCAAGGGCTACCCGGCAGCGCGGATCGAAAAACGCTTGCGCTCGATTGCCATGCCCGCGAGCTGGCCGACGGGGAGGTTTTGATTCCGACTGTCGTAAGGAGGCGGACTTGCGAGTTTGGCGACTACATTGTTGCGGTCGACGTCCCTTTGACCGGGATTTTTCTATTGCAGCCGGTTACCCGGCGTTTTGCAGGGCGAAGATGAGTTTCTGGTGATTGGCGGCGTGATCGATGGCACCTTGTCGACCGCGAGGTAGAACACTGGGCAGGGGGAAAATCCGCTTTAATTCGGCCAGCAGCGAACTCGGCAAACGCAGCCACAAGTGATCGGCTGCGCTTCGGGTTAGAATCCGACGCATGATTGGAATCCTCCTTATTACCCACGGCAGCTATGGCGAGGCGCTGGTGCAAAACGCCTGCCATGTGCTCAACAAGCGCCCGATACAACTCAATCAGTTGGGCATTTCCGCGCAAGACGATCCGCTCGATCTGCTGCCGCTGGCCCGGCAGATGCTCGGCTTGGTGGACAATGGCAAAGGGGCGCTGGTCCTGACCGATATATTCGGTGCGACGCCTTCCAACCTCGCTTTAAAACTGCTTGAGCCAGGCCGGATTGAAGGGATTGCCGGCGTCAATTTACCCATGCTGCTGCGCGCCTTGACCTATCGCGAAAGAGGCATGGATGTCTTGCTTACCCGCGCCATTGCTGGCGGACGGGATGGCGTTATCAACATGCAGGACCACTGAAAAATGCTGACCAAAGAGACCCAGATCATCAACAAACTCGGCCTGCATGCGCGGGCTTCGGCCAAGCTGACGCAACTGGCCGGCAAGTTCAAATGCGAGGTCTGGATGAGCAAAGGGACTCGCCGGATCAACGCCAAGAGCATCATGGGCGTGATGATGCTGGCCGCCGGCAAGGGTTCGACGGTGAGCATCGAGACCGATGGCGCCGATGAGCTTGAGGCCATGGACGCCCTGCTCGC
The DNA here is from genome assembly GCA_964561415.1 of uncultured Dechloromonas sp. Classification (GTDB taxonomy): domain Bacteria; phylum Pseudomonadota; class Gammaproteobacteria; order Burkholderiales; family Rhodocyclaceae; genus Azonexus. The sequence goes on from CAZLPR010000078.1 coordinate 2,343, forward strand.
GCTGGTGGCCGATTATTTCGGCGAAGGGGAGTAAGCCGCGATGAGCTTTACCCTGCATGGTTTTGGTGTCTCGGGCGGCATCGCCATCGGGCGGGCCATGCTGATGTCGCATGCGACGCTCGAGGTATCGCACCTCACCGTCGCGCCGCGCATGGTGGACAAGGAAATTGCCCGTTTCGAGGCGGCGGTCAAGGTCGTCAAGGATGAACTGGTGGCGATGAAAGAGACGACCGAGCACGCGCCGGCCGAGCTTTCTGCATTTATCGACATTCACACCATGTTCCTCGAAGACCCGGAACTGGTCGACAAGCCGCGCGAAATCATCCGCGAACGGCGCTGCAACGCCGAATGGGCGCTGGTCCAGCAGATGGAATATCTGGTCCATCAGTTCGAGCAGTTTGACGATGCTTACCTGCGCGAGCGCAAATTCGATGTCGTCCAGGTCGTTGAGCGCGTCATCAAGGAACTGCTCGGCCATCCGAGCCGGGCCGTCATGCGCGCCGGCAAGGGGGTCAAGGAAGAAACGCTGATTGTCGTCGCCCACGACCTTTCGCCGGCCGATGTGATTGCCTTCAAGGAACACCGTTTTGCCTCCTTCATCACCGATGTCGGCGGCGCCACCTCGCACACCGCGATTCTCGCCCGCAGCATGGCGATTCCCTCGGTGGTCGGCATGGAGAATGCCCGCTCGCTGATTCGCGATGGCGAGCTGATTATTGTCGACGGCC
>CAZLPR010000078.1:3082-8108 GCA_964561415.1 uncultured Dechloromonas sp.
AATCCCGACCCGCGCGTGCTGGAAGAATACGAGCTGCGCAAGAACCAGATCGAGCTCGAAGACTCCAAACTGAAGCGCCTGAAGACTGCCAAGGGGCAGACCATCGATGGCGTTGAAGTGCAACTGTTTGCCAATATCGAACTCCCCGGCGACGTGCCGGAAGCCGTCGAAGCCGGCGCCGACGGCATCGGCCTGTTCCGTACCGAATTTCTCTTTCTTGATCGCGGCGACATGCCCGATGAAAAGGAGCAATACGAAGCCTACAAAAAGGTCGTCAAGGGCATGGCCGGCCGGCCGGTCACCATCCGCACCTTCGATCTCGGCAACGATAAGGATCTGCACCCCGACGCCAGCCTCGGAGACCGGGTAAAAACCAATCCGGCGCTCGGCCGCCGCGCCATTCGCCTGTCGCTCGCCGAGCCGCACACTTTTCAGATCCAGCTCAGAGCCATTCTGCGCGCCTCGAAACACGGCCCGATCAAACTGCTCTTTCCAATGCTGGCGCACGCCCACGAAATCGACCAGACGCTGGCCGCCCTGGAGCAAGCGAAATCCAGCCTGCGCGGCGAAAAAATCGCTTTCGACGAAAACATGCCGGTCGGCGGCATGATCGAAATTCCCGCCGCCGCGCTGGCCATCGGGCTTTTCCTGCGCCGCCTCGACTTTCTCTCAATCGGCACCAACGACCTGATCCAATACACGCTGGCGATTGACCGCTCCGACGAGCAGGTGGCCTCGCTGTACGACCCGCTGCACCCGGCCGTGCTGATGCTGCTGGCGCACACCATCTCGAGTGCGGAAAAAGCCGGCATTCCCGTCTCGGTCTGCGGCGAAATGGCCGGCGACCCGAAACTGACCCGACTTTTCCTCGGCATGGGCTTACGCATTTTCTCGATGCATCCGTCACAGATCCTGAAAGTCAAGAACCGCGTCCTCAAGGCCAACGTTGAGGAAATCGCCGCCACCGTGCGCCGCATGCTGCGCCTGGAAGAACCGGGAAAACTGCGCGAAGCGCTGGAAAAACTGAACGCCTGAAGCGCCGGCCGTAACGCTGCGTGGCGACCCTGGCAGCTATCGCCGCCTGCGGTCAACGCACAACACAGGGCAAAAATCAGCTTGGCGAAGGCGCCTCGTCGCGGCCAAAACCAGCGTTTCGGCAAGCCGCTGGCGGCAATCAGACGCTGCCAGCAAAACCAATCAGACCCTCATCCTTTGGCACTAGACAAATTGCCACGCGACAATTTGTCGCATTCCCAGCCTCAATGAAATGTTTGAAAATCAGCGCCCACTAATATGTCGAAACAAAAGGGAGTGCTGCATGGGGTATCGAATTCATCCACTGGTCGCCGCAATGGCCGTCGCTTTTTCCGGGCTTGCCCTGGCCCAGGGCAGTCCGCAAGTCATGGATACCGTCAAGGTCACGGCCCAGCGCGAGGCTGCGCTGCCAAATAGCGCGGGCGCGTTGAATGCCCGGGCAATTGCCGGACAACGCGCTTATGTCAGCGATGCCGCCCAGCTTTTAGCCGACGTGCCGGGCGTCAGCTTTTATGGCGCCGGCGCCGTTTCCAGCCTGCCGGTCATTCACGGGCTGGCTGATGACCGGCTGCGTATCAGCGTCGACGGCATGGATCTGATTGCCTCCTGCCCCAACCACATGAACCCGCCGCTCTCCTATCTCAACCCGGGCAGCATCGGCAAACTCAGCGTTTATGCCGGCATCGCGCCGGTCAGTGCCGGCGGCGACAGCATTGGCGGCAGCATCGTCGCCGAAACATTGGCGCCGGAATTTGCGGGCGCCGGCCAAAGCCTGCTCAGCAAAGGCGAAATCGGTGGCTACTACCGCAGCAACAACAAAGCCGTCGGCGCCAATGTTTCAGCCAGCGTTGCCAGCGAAAACCTGAGCGTCACCTACACCGGCGGCTTGGCCAAAGCCGACAACTACAAGGCAGGCAGCAATTTCAAGAATTACGATGCCACCGGCCGGGCCGGCCATACGCTGGGCCGCGACGAAGTGGGCTCAACGGCTTTTGAAACAAAAACCCACACGCTGGGCTTCGCCATCAAAGGCGGCAAGCATCTCGTCGAAGCCAAGCTGGGCTATCAGGAAGTGCCCGAACAGCTTTACCCGAACCAGCGCATGGACATGCTCGACAACACCCAGAAGCGCTTCAATTTGCGCTACCTGGGCCAGTTCGACTGGGGCAAGCTGGAGGCGCAGGCGTATCGCGAGAAGGTTGATCATTTTATGGATTTCGGCGCTGACAAGCGCTTCTGGTATGGCGCCAGTTCCGGCCCCGGCGGTATAGGCGGAATCGCCAGCCCTAATGGCTACCCATGCTCGCCGATCGGCAGCACCTGTGCGGCCGGCATGCCGATGTACTCGGCAAGCAAAACGACCGGCCTCAATCTGAAAGCCGATGTCGCCCTTTCTGAGCGCGATTTACTCCGCGTCGGCGGCCTCTATCAAAGCTACCGGCTCGACGACTGGTGGCCGGCATCGGGTGGCGGCATGTGGCCGGGCACTTTCGACAACATCAAAGACGGCCAGCGCGACCGTGCGGCAATCTTTGGCGAAGTTGAATCGCGCTTCAATGCGCAATGGATGAGCCTGCTCGGCGTGCGTTTCGAACAAGTCAAATCAAACGCAGCGAATGTGCAAGGCTACGGCACGGCCATGGGCAATCAACTGGTCGACGCTGCGACCTTCAATGCTAGGGAACACGCCCACACCGACAACAACTGGGATGTGACCGCGCTGGCCCACCACACACCGAACGCCAACAGCGATATCGAATTCGGCTTCGCCCGCAAGGTTCGCTCACCGAACCTTTACGAGCGCTATACCTGGTCGACCTGGACCATGGCTGCCGTGATGAATAACTTTGTCGGCGATGGCAACGGCTATATTGGCAACCTCGATCTCAAGCCGGAAAAAGCCCACACGCTGAGCGCCACTTTCGACTGGCATGGTGCCGACCGTAGCTGGGGCTTGAAAGCGACACCCTATTACACGCACGTTACCGATTACATCGATGCGGTGAAAACAGGCACTTTTACCGCAGATAAATTCAATGTTCTCAAATATGCCAACCAGTCGGCACGCCTGTATGGACTTGACCTCTCCGGTCACATGCCGCTGGCCAATAGCAGCCTGGGTGAATTCGGAGTCAAAGGTCTGATCAATTACACCAAGGGCAAGAACCGCGATAGCGGTGGTGATCTCTACAACATCATGCCGCTTAACGCCAAAGCAACGCTGACTCACCAGACTGGCGGCTGGAATAATGCGCTTGAACTGATCGCGGTCAAAGGGAAAGAAGATATTTCCGATGTCCGTAACGAGATCAAGACGGCGGGCTACAGCCTGACCAATCTACGCACCAGTTACTCCTGGAAGCAGGTGCGCCTCGACTTCGGAGTTGAAAATCTGTTCGACAAAGCCTACGCCATGCCGCTGGGAGGCGCCTATCTCGGGCAGGGCAGAACCATGTCGATCAATCCAGCGGCGACCGATGGCATGATTGGCTGGGGCACCGCCGTTCCCGGCATGGGCCGCTCGATCTACGCCGGCTTCAATCTGAAATTCTGAGCCAATCGCCCTTCATCTCAGCCGCCCACACAGCCTCGGCCACGGCCGGGGTATTTTGGATTTTCTCGAGCAAGGTTTGAACCTTGATTCCTCAGTTGACCGCTTATCCCTTTCCGGCAAGCCTTGTGAATGCTGGCTTTCTCCCCTTCGCTGTGCGTCACCGATTGGGTGACAGCGCTACGCACCCGCTGGCACGTCTGGTCGGGCGTCCTGCTTTGTCGCGCCGGCCATCCCGCCCAAACACACCAACGGATGCGTCCAACAGGGGAATCAAGGTTGAAATGAGCCGGCTTTTCACGGTTGACCGCAAGCAATATGAAATCACCCCGGACGGCGGCTGCTACTTGCCGGTATCACGGCAGGGGCGCACATTTGGCGCCGGCGAAGCGCTCTACCAAGCCGGCAACGAAGGCCTGGCCTGGCGGGTGCTGCATGGCATCGTCCGGCGACACCTTGAATCCAGCTGGTGAATCTGCTTTTGCCAGCCTGGCGATGAGCGGCGACATATCACCGATCTGCGCTTTGAAACGATTTCGCACCTGATCAAAGGGCTGGAGCGGCGCCGTGGGGCAAGCTGCGGTCAACCGCAAAAACCGGGCATTTTTTGCCCGAACCTGACTGTTTTTTTGCTTAACCCGCTCGCTTTCAAGCGCCCTGAGGCGCCTGGAGTAGAAAGCTCAGCGGCCTTTGCGACCGAATTTCTCAGCCAGTTGACTGAGCTTCTCCAGGCGCTGCGCTTCGGCTTTGGCCGCCGCTTCAGCCGCCTTGGCTGCCGCCTCGATCGCCTTGCGCTGCTCGGCCTGCTTCTTGAAACGTTCGCGCAATAAATCGGCGGCATGCTGACGGTTTTCGTCAGTCACTTCGCCCGCCGGCGTGCCATCGAGATTCAGGCGCTGCGTGGCTTTTTCCATTTCTTTCAGATAGCGCGTCGAAATGGTATGGCTGCGCATGGCCAGGCGCAAAGCCTTCTTTTCCAGATCGGGCAGCGCGGCCAGAATCTGGCGGTCGATGCCGATAGCCAGCGGGCTATGGTTGCGGAAAACATCGAAGCGGGTGTGAATGTCCTTGAGCAGGGCACGGGCGTCGATAGGCTTGCTGATGCTAGGTTCGGTAGTGGTCATGGTGGCGCATTGTTCAGTACAGGCGCGAAGCGTAGCACGAAGCGACGCCTCGCCGATGATGTGTCAGGGGTTCATTTTCTCGAACCAGGCCAACATTTTTTGCCAGCCATCCTCTGCTTCAGCCTTGCGGTAACTCGGGCGATAGTCGGCATGGAAAGCATGCGGCGCATTGTCATAGACGCGAATCTGCGAAAGTTGCGCCGCAGGGCTGCCCGTTTTCAAGGCTGAACGCATCGCTTCGATGCTCTGCAGCGGAATCCCCGCATCCAGACCGCCATAAAGACCGAGCACCGGCGCCTTCAATTCGCCGACCAGC
>CAZLPR010000079.1:0-7958 GCA_964561415.1 uncultured Dechloromonas sp.
CATGAGGGCGCGGCCGATGGCGCACATTTGCTGTTCGCCGCCCGAGGTGTAACCGGCCTGCGAAGTGCGCCGCGTTTTCAGGCGCGGGAAGTAGTGATAAACCTTTTCCAGGCTATCTTTCAGTTCAGCCCGTGAAATCGAGCGCGTATAAGCGCCGGTCAGCAGGTTTTCCTCAATCGTCAGGTGGCCGAAGCAATGCCGCCCTTCCATCACCTGAATGACGCCGCGCTTGACCAGTTCGTTGGGAGTCAGCTGATCGATGCGCTGCCCCTTGTATTCGACCAAGCCCTTGGTGACATCGCCGCGTTCGGCGTGCAGCAGGTTGGAAATGGCTTTCAATGTCGTCGATTTTCCGGCGCCATTGGCCCCGAGCAAAGCAACGATTTTGCCTTTCGGTACATTCAGCGAGACGCCCTTGAGCACCAGAATCACGTGGTCGTAGATGACCTCGATGTTTTTGATGCTCAAATACGTGTCGACCGCAGCAGCGGCAGTTTGTGTAGTCATCTATCGGTTCCTCTATTAGCCGCTGGCTGCCAGTCGCTAGCCGCTAGCCGCGAACGGCTAACGACTAACCACTAGCGACTCAGTCCTACTTCTCTTTCGAGCAATCACGCGGCGTGATGCCTTTTTCCTTGGCGTACTGCTGGGCAGAGGCCTTGAAAAGGGGGTGGATCAGCGTCTTGTTACCCTCGATCCAGCCCGACACCGGCACCCACTTGGCGCCATCCCATTGCTGAATTTTTACCTTGCCGGAGCCTTCGTGGTTATCGCAGGAGGTCTTGATTTCCGGCAGCAGATCGGTGGCGCCGAGGGCTTTCAGGCGGGCATCGGTGATGTTGAGATTTTCCAGCGCCCAACGCGTTTGCTCGCCATTCAGCGCCTTGCCCTTGCCGTATTTTTCCTGGCCCTTGCGAATCGCTTCAACCGACAGCACAGCGGCAGAAACGCCACGGTTGTAGAGGATCGTGCCGATCTTGTCCTTATTCTCCATATTGCCTTTGCCGGCGCCATAGACCACTTTTTCGATGTCGGCAATGACCGGCACCTGCTTGCCGGCAACGTTCCAGGTCGCGGCCATGTAACCCTTGGCGGCGGCGCCAGCTGGCACGACATCCTCTTCCGAACCGGTCCACCAGGAACCGATCATTCTGTCGCGCGGGAAAGCGTTTTTCTGGGCCGTCTTCAGCGCCGTCTGGTTCATCACGCCCCAACCCCAGAAGACGACGAAGTCAGGTTTTTCCTGGCGAATGCGGGTCCACTGCGAGCCCTGTTCGTTACCCGGGTGGGCGACTGGAATCTGTACCAGCGTAAACTTGTTCAATGCGGCTTCGGCTTCCATCGCGATGATCGCTTCCTTGCCGTAAGCCGAGTCGTGATACAGATAAACGATTTTCTTGCCGGCCAGGCTGCCGCCGAGCTTTTCCTTGACGAACTTGAGAATGGCCGAGGCCTGCATCTGGTAAGTCGTGACCAGCGGGAAGGCGTAGGGGAAGACCGAGCCATCGACCGCATCGGTCCGGCCGTAGCCCATCATTGCCAGCGGCAGTTTGTCCTGCGCCGACTTGTCGATCAGGGCGTAGGAAATGCCGGTGGACATGGTGTGAATCGGCCCGGCCGATTTTTCGGCCTTGCTCTTCAGGCGCTCGTAACACTCGACGCCCTTGGCATTGTTGTATTCGGTTTCGCATTCTTCATAGGTCAGCTGGACGCCATTGACGCCTTTTTCCTTCAGATTGACGTAATTCAGATAGTCGATGAAGCCGCCGTAAAAGGACTGGCCGTTGGAGCCGTAAGGACCGACGCGATAATCGATCAGCGGGAAAAACTGCTCTTCCGCAGCGACGGCCATTTGCGACAGCATGGCCAGGGAAACCGCAGCGGCGGCAAGGGCGGGTTTGAATCTTTTAATCATCTTATGTCTCCTCCAGTTTTTACAAAAAGCGACGGGGCCGCCGCCGCTCCAACAACAGCCAACCCTAGTGAGGGAAAGGCCACAGACGCAATTTCTCCTTGGCGATCTGCCACAGCCGGGCTAGCCCGTGCGGCTCGACAATCAGGAAGAACATGATCAGCGCACCGAATACCGCAATCTGAATATGCGATACGGTGGCGCTGGCAAAAGGCAGGCCGAACAGGTCGGCGACGAAAGGCAGCGCGACATCGAGAAAGATCGGCAAGAGCAGAATGAAAGCGGCGCCGAGGAAGCTGCCCATGATCGAACCGACGCCGCCGATGATGATCATGAACAGAATCTTGAACGACATGTCGAGCGAGAAACCGTCCGGCTCGACCGAACCGAGGTAGCAAAAGGCGTAGAGCGCGCCGGCCACGCCGCAGTAAAACGAGCTGATGGCGAAGGCGAGCAGCTTGGTCGGCATCAGGCGAATGCCGATCACCGAAGCGGCGACGTCCATGTCGCGCACCGCCATCCAGGCCCGGCCGGTCGCCGAGCGCACCATGTTTTTGGCCGCGAGTCCAAGGAAGACGACAATCGACAGCACGAGCAGATATTTCTCGACCGGGGTCGTCAGTTCATGGCCGAAAATCACCAGGCGCTGCGTCGAGATGACGCCGGACGAGGAATTGTTCGAGAGCCAGGGAAACTTGGTCAGGCACCAGACGATGAAAAACTGCGCCGCCAGCGTCGCTACCGCCAGATAGAAACCTTTGATGCGCAGCGAGGGCAGACCGAACAGAATCCCGACGCCGGCTGCGGTCAACCCGGCACAGATGAAGGAAACCAGAATCGGAATTCCCTCGATGCGGAGCTGGAAGTTGTAGGCGGCGTAGGCGCCGACGGCCATGAAAGCGGCTGAGCCGAGCGAAAGCTGGCCGGCGTAACCGGTCAGGATATTCAGGCCGAGGGCGGCCAGGGCAAAAATCAGGAAAGGAATCAGGATGGCCGAGAACCAGTATTCACTGGCAAACAGCGGCACGCCGACAAAGGCGATGGCGAGCAGCGCGATGATGCCGAGGCGATCCTGACGAATCGGAAATATCTGCTGGTCGGCAGCGTAGGTGGTTTTGAATTGACCGGCTTCACGGTAAAGCATGTTTTGGCGTCCTTTGTTCTGAGTCGTTAGTCGGCAGCGTTAGACGCGGTCGATGTGTTTTTCGCCGAACAAACCTTCGGGACGAACCAACAGGAATGCCAGCGCCAGGACGTAAGGGAACCAGCCCTCGATGCCGCCAAAATTGCCCCCGAACATATCCTGCATGACCGGCGGAATGTAGATTTCGGCCAGCTTTTCCGAAGCGCCGATGATCAGGCCGCCGACAATCGCCCCCGGCACCGAGGTAAAGCCGCCAAGGATCAACACCGGCAGCGCCTTCAATGCGGTGAAAGTGAGCGCAAACTGCACACCGTTGCGGGCGCCCCACATCATGCCGGCGACCAGCGCGACAAAGCCGGCGACGCCCCAGACGATGGCCCAGATGTTCTGCAGCGGAATGCCGATCGACAAGGCTGCCTGATGGTCATCGGCCACCGCCCGCAAGGCCCGGCCGATGCGGGTGTACTGGAAGAACAGGGCGAGCGCCGCGACCAGGGCCGAAGCGACGCCGGCGGCGACCAGATCGAACTTCGAAATGACCATGTTCCAGTTGTCGAGAATGTACGGAATCGGCTCATCGACGATGCCCAGTTCGAGCGCCCGCGGGTCGCTGCCGAAGACCATCGGCGCCACGCCTTCGATGAAGAAAGCCAGGCCGATGGTCGCCATGAACAGCGTGATCGGCGGTTGATTGACCAGCTTGCGCAGCACGAACTTTTCGGTCGCGATGCCGAACAGGGTCATGATGGCAAAGGCCAGAATCACCGCCAGCCAGAGCGGCGCGCCCCATTCCATGATGCCGACCACCGACAACGCGGCGAGATAAACCATGGCGCCCTGGGCAAAGTTGAAGACGCCCGAGGCTTTGTAGATCAGCACAAAGCCGAGCGCGACGAGGGCATACATGATCCCCGAGAGCAGGCCGCCGATCAGCACTTCGAAAAAGAAATTCATCGTTCCGTCTCCTAGTGACCAGCGCCGAGATAGGCCTTGATCACATCCTCGTTATTTTTCACTTCATCGGGCACGCCGTCGCCGATCTTCTTGCCGTAGTCGAGCACGACGACGCGGTCGGAAATGTCCATGACGACGCCCATGTCGTGCTCGATGAGCACGATCGTCGTGCCGAACTGGTCGTTTACGTCGAGGATGAACCGGCACATGTCCTGTTTCTCTTCGACATTCATCCCGGCCATCGGCTCGTCGAGGAGCAGCATGGTCGGTTCGGCGGCCAGCGCCCGCGCCAGTTCGACGCGTTTTTGCAGGCCGTAGGGCAGGCGGCCGACCGGCGTCTTGCGGATGTGCTGGATTTCGAGGAAGTCGATCACTTCCTCAACCACCTTGCGGTGTTCCAGCTCTTCCTTTCTCGCCCGGCCAAACCACAGCGCATGCTCGATGAAGTTGGCCTTCATCTTGGTGATGCGCCCGGTCATGATGTTGTCGAGCACCGTCATGCCCTTGAACAGCGCAATATTCTGGAAGGTGCGGGCAATATTCTGGTGCGCCGCCATGTGCGGCTCCATCTTTTTGCGCTCGCTGCCACGGAAAAATACTTTGCCTTCCTGCGGGTGATAAACGCCGTTGATGACATTCAGCATCGAGCTTTTGCCGGCGCCGTTCGGGCCGATGATGGCGCGGATTTCATGCTCGCGGACATTGAAGGAAATATCGGTCAGTGCCTTGACGCCGCCGAAACGCAGGGAAATGTTCTGCAGGTCGAGAATGACGTCGCCTATTTTTTTGCTCATCTCAGGCCGCCTTTTTCACAATCGGGAAGGTTTTCGCTTCGGCAATCTTCAGATCGGCCGAAACCTTGCCGCGCCGGCCATCTTCAAACTTGACCTCGGTTTCGATGAACTGCGAGGTTTTGCCGGCATACAGCGCATCGATCAGCACCTTGTATTTTTCAGCGACAAAATTGCGCCGCACCTTGCGCGTCCGGGTCAGCTCGTCGTCATCCGGGTCGAGTTCCTTGTGCAGCACGAGGAAACGATGAATCTGCGAATCGGCGACCATAGAGTCATGCACCAGATCGGCATTGATCTGCTCGACGCACTCGCGAATCAGTTCGAGCACTTCCGGCTTGCCGGCCAGATCGGCGTAACCGGAATAGGAAATACCGCGCCGCTCGGCCCAGTTGCCCACCGCGCCGACGTCGATATTGACGAAGGCGCAAACCATGTCGCGCTGATGGCCGAAGCAGACGACTTCCTTGATGAATTGGAAGAACTTCAGCTTGTTTTCGATGTAATTCGGGGCAAACATCGCGCCGTTCGACAGCTTGCCGACATCCTTGGCGCGGTCGATGATTTTCAGATGGCCGTCTTCGTCGAGGAAGCCGGCATCGCCGGTCATGAAATAGCCGTCGGCATCGATCGCCTCGGCGGTCGCATCCGGCCGCTTGTAATATTCCTTCAACAGCATCGGCCCCTTGACCAGCACCTCGCCGTTGTCGGCAATCCTGATGTCGACGCCGGGGGCCGGTTGACCGACGGAATCGAACTTGATCTGGCCATCCGGTTGAATGCAGACGTAGGCGCAGGTTTCAGTCTGGCCGTAGAACTGTTTCAGGTTGATCCCCATCGAGCGATAAAAACGGAACAACTCCGGGCCGATTGCCGCGCCGGCCGTATAGGCAACGCGGATGCGGCTCATGCCGAGGACGTTGCGCAGCGGCGCATAAATCAGCACATTGCCCAGCCAGTACTGCAGGCGGTCTGCGGTCGACACCGATTTTCCGTCCAAAATGTCGGCACCGCAGCGTTTGGCCACCGCCATGAAGTGGTGGAAAACCTTCTGCTTGATCTGGCCGGCGTCTTCCATGCGGATCATCACCGAAGTCAGCAGGCTCTCGAAAACCCGCGGCGGGGCGAAGTAACAGGTCGGGCCGATTTCGCGCAGGTCGGTCATCACCGTATCGCCCGATTCCGGACAGTTGATGGTGAATCCGGCGACCAGCGCCTGGGCGTAGGAAAACAGGTGATCGCCGACCCAGGCCATCGGCAGGTAGGAAAGAATGTCGCCATCGCTGCCCAGGCGATCGACCTGGACGCCGCCTTGTGCCGCGGCGATAAATGCAGCATGCGTCTGGCAGACGCCTTTCGGTTTGCCGGTGGTGCCCGAGGTGTACAGCATCACCGAGATATCGTCGAAATGACCGAGTTCGATTTCGGCATTGAGAAAGTCCGGATGATTGCGGTCGTGTATCCGCCCCATCTCCATCAGTTCATGGATAGCGTGCAGGAAGGGCTGGTTGTAATGCCGCATGCCGCGCGGGTCGTCATAAAGGATGTGCTCGAGCGCGCCGGTCTGCTCCTTGATTTCGAGCAGTTTGTCGACCTGCTCCTGATCCTCGACGATGGCGAAACGGATGCTGGCATCCTGCAGCGCAAAAAGCATTTCGCCCGCGACGGCATCCTGATAGAGCGGCACCGGCACGCCGCCCAGACATTGCGCCGCGCTCATCATCATGTACAGATGCGGCCGGTTGTCGCCGATCACCGCTAGATTGTCGCCGCGCTTGAAACCGAGCGCTGCCAGGCCGCAGGCGAGGGCGCGGACGCGTTCGGCGACATCGGACCAGCTCCAGGTTTGCCAGATGCCGAGATGTTTCTCGCGCATGGCCGGCGCATCGGGGCGCGTTTTGGCGTGATGGAAAAGCAGCCGCGGGAAGGTATGCAAACCATCCAGCGAAGCGAAATTCGCCTGCTTGGGCATTATTTAGTCTCCTCATTGCCGCGCTCTGGGATGGCGCGGTCTAACGTTCGTTTGAATCATTGTGGGCATTGCCGGGTGCCGCGTAAACCTTGCAGTGCAACATGGCGAATCACTCACTGAGGGGACCAGCATATACAGAGGGCCGGCTTATAATTGTCATCGAGCAGACAATCCGGGATTTAAATTGAAAAATATTGAGGAGCTGCTGCGCACCTCCCTCTGGGGCCAGTCGCTGACCGAGGAAGAAATGCTCAAGGCGCTGGCGGGTACGTGCGAACGCAGCTTTGCCGCGGGCGCTTTCATTTGCATGAAGGGCGAGCCGGTTGATTACTGGATGGGTATCGTTAACGGTCTGGGCAAAATGGCCAGCCACTGGACGACCGGCAAGACCACCTCGCTGACCGGCATCAGCTCCGGCGGCTGGTTCGGCGAAGGCTCCTTGTTAAAGAAAGAGCCGCGCCGCTACGACGTGATGGCGATCCGCGAAACCCGCGTTGCCTTTATGAACCGCAGCACCTTCTACTGGCTGATGGACCACAGCATTCCTTTCAACCGCTACCTGATCGCCCAGATCAACGAACGCCTCGGCCAGTTTATCGGCATGATCGAAAACGAACGCATGCTCGACACCGATGCCCGCATCGCTCGCGGCCTGGCCGCATTGTTCAATCCGGTGCTCTATCCGGGGACCAATCGCCTGCTGCAGATTTCGCAGGAGGAGCTCGGTTATCTGGCGGGCGTTTCCCGGCAACGGGCCAATCAGGCCTTGAAAGTGCTGGAAGATGCCGGGCTGGTGCGTAGCGAGTATGGCGGCATCAATGTGCTTGACCTGGAAGGCTTGCGCAGTTTCGGGGACTGAACCCGATCCGAAGCGGACTCCCATCGCCTTCCCCCGCACCTTCCTCTTATCAACTTTCCTGAATACACCTGATGACCGATCTGCTCCAATTCTGGCAACTCAGCGGCGGCTGGATTATTGGCCTGACGCTTGTCGCCATTTTCTGCGGCTTCATGCTGCGCTTTGTGCTGCCTGCCTGGCAGCTTGACCGGGCGTTGCGCCGGGCCACCGCTCAGTTGCTGGCCCGTCTCGCCGACGGCGTGGCCATCGAGCCGGCCGAACTCGGCCGCGACATCATGGCGACGCCGCAGCTGTTGGATGATTCCACCCGAGTGGCGCACTACCTG
>CAZLPR010000080.1:0-7927 GCA_964561415.1 uncultured Dechloromonas sp.
CGGCCCCGGGAAGTTGAAGGCGGCGTATTTCTGGCCGGTCTATGGCGAACTCGACGAGATTTGCTTCCCGTTCTTCGAGAGTCGCCGGATCGAACACGTCGAGCAGGCGCTGGGCCTGACGCCGGTCGAGCGCGGCGTCCTGCTCAGCGATGGGTACACGGCTTACGCGCACTACACGCAGAAGACCGGGCTGACTCATGCCCAGTGCTGGGCCCACACCCGTCGCAAGCTGTTCGAGGCGCAAGATGCCGATCCGGCGGTGGCCGTGCGGGGGCTGGACTTCATCGGCGGCCTCTACGCGGTGGAAGCGCACATCCGCGAGCAAAAACTCAGTGCCGCGAAGAAGCTCGACTATCGACTGATGCACGCCAAGCCGATCGTCGACCAGTTCTTCGCCTGGGTAAATCAGCAATTCGAGGCCCAGGGGTTATTGCCCAGCAATCCGCTGACCAAGGCGCTGGCCTACGCCCGCGAACGACGATTCGGACTGGAGGTCTATCTGACCGATCCGGACGTGCCGATCGACACCAACCATCTGGAGCGGGCGCTACGGGTCATTCCGATGGGTCGCAAAAACTGGCTGTTCTGCTGGACCGAACTGGGCGCCAAACACGTCGGCATCATGCAGAGCCTGATCACGACTTGCCGACTCCACCAAATCGACCCCTATGACTATCTGGTCGATGTCCTGCAGCGCGTTGGCCAGCACCCGGCCAGCCAGGTCCACGAACTCACGCCACGGCAGTGGAAGCAACGTTTCGCCGAAAACCAGCTGCGCTCACCTTTGCATAGCCTCCGGGATTAGGCAAGAACGCCGGGGAGTTACCGGTTACGTTGCAGAAGTCCGGGTCGAACAGGTAGTGCGCGCACATGACAGCAAAGCGCGCATTGACCACCCGGCCTTTGCCTTTCTTGACCTTGTCGACCGCCGTCTTCATGTTGTCGTAGATCCCCCGCCGAGGAATGCCGCCCAGCGCAGTGAATGAGCGGGTGTGGGCATCAAACAACATTTCATGCCCCTGGCTGGGATACGCAACCAGCCAGAACGCCCGGCTGGCGCAGAGCTTGAGGTGTGAGACCTGCATGCGTCGGTAGATGCCACCCACCACCAAACCTTCTTCGCTCCAGTCAAACTGAAAGGCTTCGCCCAGTTCAAATTTCAGCGGTACAAAGGCGTGAATGGCTCGCCCTTCCTTGCCACGCCACTCGCGTACGAACGCGGTGAGCTGGCTGTAGCCGCCTTCATAGCCATCGGCCTTGATTTGGGCAAACAACGCCTTGGCGGTCCGGCGGTTGTGCTTCGGGCGCAGTGCGTCAGCCTTGAGTGACCGTTCCAGCGTTTCGTGAAAGTCGCTGAGCTTCTTGGGCGTATCGCTCCGCCGATAAATCGGCTCCACCGTCTCCGGCGGCCTCACCCATTTGCGTATCGTGTTGCGCGATAAACCCGTGCGCTTCGTTATTTCGTGCAGCGACAGTTTGTCGCGTATGTACATCCGTCGAATCTTGCCTATCATTTCCATGGTGATCACCCTTTTTCTCCTGCCCAAATATTGAGCAAGTTCAGTGGAACACCTGGGTCAGTTTTGCATCAGCACATTCGCCTCTAGTGGGTCAGTTTTCGGTCAGCGTCTACAGCACTGCGCGCAGAAAGTAAAGGCATCGATCTGGTCGTGCTCGTCGGTGGCGGCGCCATGTTCTTCCGCGAAGCGGTTGAACTTGTTTTTCCTCGACTGAAGGTGATTACCCCCGACCAATCTGTTTTCTCAAATGCGAAAGGATTCTGGATTATGGGAGCAGCGCAGTGACCAATCTGCGGATTGTTGTTGTCGTCAACGAAGTGAGCCCCGAGTTGCTTGCTGCGTTAGAGGGTCTACCACCCCGCTCGCGTGCCGAGCGAATCCGCACCTTGGCCACCCTGGGCTTATCCGTCTTTGGCGGAAGAGGGGCACCCGAAGCCGTCACGCTGAAGGCTCCCCCCGTACCAGCAAATAAACAAAACGGCGAAGGGCGAGCGATCGCCTTTGCCAAAGCATTGGGTGGACTGGAGTAAGTCTTTGCAAATCCAGTTTAAAAGTGAAAGGCGCGGCTATACCTTGACGGTGGAGCGGGATCTCCTCGGGGATCTCGTTCTCATCCGTCGTTGGTATGGACTAGGCAACCGGCGCGGCGGGTTCAAGCGCGAAGTGTTTCTTCAGGAGGGCGAGGCGCGCAAGGCCATTGGCCGAATCTGCCGTTCACGATTGCACCATGGCTACCATTTGCTGGGCAGTGTCGACCTTATCAACTTGGTGCTTCCTTGATCAGCGATCCATTAGCGTTGGGCAGTTTTATTGCGGCGGCGCTGGTCATGCGGTTGTATCGCTGGATATGTCGAAAACGCCATTGAATAACCCGCTATGCGGGTATAAAATAGCCGGCAGGAAAACGGCACTAAAAGGATCAACTTGCCAAAACTCGAATTAACCCCCTTGCCACAGCCAACACCTGACGAAATTCGGGCCGCACGAAATAGGGCAGGGCATAGCCAAACTGAGGCAGGACAAATTGTATCCAATGCCCAAGTGAAACCTTGGCGGACATGGCAAGGCTATGAAGCCGATGCGGGGAAAAAGGACCATCGTGATATCCCACTGGTGGTGTGGGCTTATTATCTATTGGTCACTGACCAGCACCCAACGATGGTGCTTCAGGCGCGACAACACGCAAAACCTCCCCCCGGCTAAAGCGACGGGGATTCTCCCGGTTGTAGGTTGAGGCAACGCTGTCCTACCCGTTCGTACGATAAGCCTCGAAGTCGGCCCAGCCAGCGGTGTACCCAGTTTCGTCACCGTCCAGCCATCGCCTGCCGCGTTCGCCAATTTCCAGGCGATTTTCTGCGACCTCGCGGACGATTTTCGCGACTTCGCCACCCCGGATGGCGCTCCGGAGTTCGTATTCCCGGTATGTGCTGACGTAGGCCTTATCGACCTTGAAGCGCTTGCTGAGCCATTCGCCGGCGTCCTTGTCGAATCGAAGCAGGGCTTCGCCCACTGCAAGCACGTCGGCCGCTGCGGGAGAGGCGCCGAAAGTCAGAGCGATCACTTCTTTGATCCTGGCCTCATGCTTCGCTTTCCGTTCGACTTCCGCTTTGACGGCTGCACGTTTTGCCCCCGCCTGGGCGTTATGGAAGATCCCGTTGAGGTGCTCGAAGAACTGAGCCGCCTGTCGAAGGAAGTCTTCCTCAACCTGAGGAACGACACCTCCACGCTGTGCGAGGGAGAGTATTTCTCGTGCAGCGGTGGCTGCCTTGGCCGCGTTCGTGCGGAAACGTTTGGCGTTCTCTTCTCCCTGGTAGCCGGTGAAGCGTTCCGTGAGCAAAGGGAAGAGGGTGCTCGCGTTCGGAATGCCGCGAACTTTCTTGACGGTCTTCGCGGGGACCGGAACCCGTTTTTCCACAATCCGTTCAACCTCGACGATCTTCTCAACGACGACTGGTTCGGCCGTCTTGGCCGCCGTGATGAGTTCCCGCTGTCTTTGCCGCCAGGCCTTCGCCCGTTCGGCATCGCTCGAATAGGTGGCGGGCCTCCCGCGCTTGCGTTGCTCGATTCCATCGGCCATGTTGATCTCCATAATACGTTCGTACGTAATGATGATATGACCGGAGCGGATGGAACACAATATCGAACGTACTAAATCATTTCTTCTGTCGATAGCTCATGGCACCGCGCTTTTCATTCTGATATCGTCACCATATTTTTATTAATAATCAGAAAAGGGGCGAAAATTGTCGAAAATAATTCTTTTATTACTGGCGACGCTTTCTGGGTGCGCTTCAATCAAGGTGCCAACGGCGATCGAGGCAACCGAAAAGACTCCCGTAACTGCATTAACCGTCCAGCCGCTGTCTCGAACGGCCGATACGGGTGTCGATTTCACACCAGGGCTTGCCGGCGCGATACTGAACACTGTGAAACTTGCCACATTCGCATCACAGGTTGTATCCGACAAATATAGAGTGCTGTTTTTGTACAAACAAAACTCGTTGTTTAACGCGCAGCCAAAGTGCCTAATTGGATCGGCAATTGTTAGTCTCCCCCCAACGAAGTTGGGTGAATTGGAAATGGGCGACCAGATTCGCTTTTTTGACGGGCAAGATTCCGTCGATTTCTCGATAGAAAAAAATGGCCAGGGTAATCGGCTGAAGATTTCAGATACTGATTATTGCTTCCCAACCTATTTGACGCTTGAAGCTAATCCCGATGCGATCAGGAAGCCATCTGCACCATCCGGCCAATACATGCTAGGGACGATCGGCGGGCAGCAGTAGTCGCAATTCTGCAATGTGTTTTCTGCGGTGCAACAAACTAGCCGCAAGAAATTAGCCAAAGAAAAAAGCCGCCGATCCCAGAGGAACGACGGCTTTTTCTTTGCTAGACGCCTTTATGCGTGGCGTGTTTTTTGAAGTAAATCTTTATTGCAGAAATTTCATCACAGCGGCAAGCAATCCGACCGCTATTGTCATAAAAGCTCCGATTTTGATAGTTAGTCGAAGCTCCATCGTTTCCAGTTTGTTCTCGACGCGCAAGATATCCGCTTTGGAGGCAATCTCCGAGTCGAGTACCTCACCAAATGCTTCTTTTTGCGCTTCTGCAAAGGCTGACGCCTGTTCACGCGAAAGCCCTGCCTTTTCAAGGCGGTTAGCAAACCTTAGTGTGTCGAAAGGTATGGCCATGCTCATCTATAACTCCTTGTTTCTATGGTAGCAGAAAACCTTCGGAGTTCCGCCCAACGGGCAGAACCCGTCGGGTGGTTGATTAAATTCGCTTAGCTGGGGAAGCCAAACGATGTTTTGATTCGTTAAATCCCCAGATACTTACGTATCTGGGCGCCAACGGTACTTGCAGCACGGCTTTCTCGAAAAACCATGAGGTCTTGATCGGTGTCCGGCCGCGGTTGGGAACGGTTGCACGTTGAGCAAGCACAAAATGGGATTCCATGAGTGCATTTTGTCGGCATCGAATGTTCCTGTTGCATATTTATCCCTTCGGGTTGAATTGGCCAGCCCATGTATTGAAAGGCCGCCCGAACATTTTGACCTTCCCAACTGTCGTTGATGCGCTTGCGCACAGCGTCGATAACCTCCTTGGCGTCACCCATTTCAACCAGCGTATCGAATTGGCGTTCACCAAACTCGAATACAGTGAAAAACTCATAGTGGAGGTGATCCAGCCCGGCCTCAAAAATTCGTCGAAGGCAGTCGATACGATCAGCCAGGCCTTCGGGACTGTAAATGCGCGCACTGTAATAAAACAGCCAGCATCCAAGCTCAAAGTAATGAGTGGCATGAAACGTCTCATCATTTTCTTCCCATTTGTCCAGCGTCACTTCCTTGCGTTCTGCCGTGGCGCGAACATTTTTTGCATCCAGCTTCAGTTGTTTCAACTGGGCTGCAGACAACGGGGCTGTCTTTCTCTTTGCGATGGACGAGTTGATTTTTTGCATGGTGTTGCTCCTGAATGCGGAGACACCATGCCCCTGTCGGGGGTGGGTATCCCCGGGGGTGGGTTGAGTGACTCGCTTGGAAGCGAGTCGAGTTAATGCTGTTTGTTTTGAATCGCCAGCTACGACTATCGCTGATCCACATTACGCGGAACAGTTGATGGCTTAGATTTTACTGCCGCATGATGGGCAGCGCAATTCGGAAAGTTGGCGTAACAGAGCATCGCGCTCATCGCGCAAGTGATCACGTTCCCGTTCGATTTGACGGCGTTCGAGAGCAAAGGATTCCGTGATTTCCTTGACGGCAGATGACCATGCCAACTTGGCAAGACTCGTTGCCGCGTCTAATACTTGAGGGGAGGGCACATGAGGATCAACCTGAGGCAGGTTGGTGGCGCGACGTTCAAGCCAGACTTTCAATCCAGCACTAATGGTCGTGAAACTGCCGCGACCAATTTCATTGCGTACATTTGCCAGGGTGACGTTCTGACCAGCGGCCAGCACCCGATCAGCCGCCGCACAAATTTGCACCGTTGAAATGGCCACGGTTTAGCCTTGTGAGCTAGTGGCTTCCGGACGTTGAAGCAACCAAGCCATGGCAATGCCTCCCCAAATTGCGATAACCGTTTCTGAGCCGGGAATCCACACCGATAAAGCCATCATGGCCGATAGCGGTAGCGTAGCGATGAAAAGACCGCTGGCAACGCGGTTGTCGTCTCGTGCAGCGGCAAAACCAAGCGCCAGAATAATGCCGCCGATCACGACGAGGGCAATATGTAGCAATGACTTATTGCGTGAAAGTTGTTCGGCAAGCATGGCGAGTACCGATATAAAACCGGTCAGCGCAACGAAGGTTTTGGAGGAAGGCAGCCCCTCAAATCTTGCCGAGAAAGTAATCATGCGAATCGAGTGGCTCACCATTGCGATCAAGAAATTGGAGCGGTTCATTTGTAGCACCTCTTATGAATGTATTGCACGAATACATAATACAACAAGTTGGACAAGACGCAAGCGGGACACTAGCGGTGCACTGAAGCCACGTTCGACGATGTTGTTTTTTTGCAAAAGTATTTTTGCTGTACTGGTGGGTCACTGGCGGGACACAGCAAGGCGGCGGGTCGAACTGGGGGTAGGGCGGTAATGGTTAAGATATTTCTGTGTATCGGCTTGTATTGGTGTGATACAAAATTGCGGCTCCCTTGTTGCGGACTTCGGAAACCATGCTCTAAACCTCCCCACGGCTAATTTAGACATTTTCCCGCTGGTCGGACCCGGAGTGTCTAATTTAGACACTCCCGTTTAAAAAACCGTCCCATTTCACCCGCCTTGCGCTTCTTTTCCCCTTGGGTATAAATGGTCGTCGTCGCCAGCGAGGTATGGCCCAGGGTTTGCTGTACCACATCGAGCGGCACGTCATTGGCCACGGCGTTCGTCCCATAGGTATGCCGCAAGGCATGCACCCCGGCATTCTTCAGCGCATCGCGTTCCATCTCGGTCAGATCAAACTGCGCATCGTTGGCCAGTCGCAGGAGTGATTTTTTGATCAACCCGTACAGGCCTTCCACCGAAAAGCCGCGGCCCGTCCCGAGGGTTGCGTGCTTATCAAGCGAGAGGGTGGTTTCCGGAATGATCACCGGGGAGAGCAAAAAAGAGGGGGAGAGCGGAAAGTCGAAGTCTTCGCCACGATCCCGCCAATGCGCCGCCAGCGCGGCAACCACGCGGTCCGGCATAAACACCTCTCGCCATTTCAGGCGTTTGCCCAGCACGGCCAGTTCGTGCAGGCCGGGCAGTTCCGGGTAAGGCTTGAGGCGGTCACGCGTCGCGAAAGTCGCTTCCTCTCGGCGGATACCGGTATTGCCGATAAGCAGGATGGCGGCCCGGGCCAAACGCCATTGTGCATCCATCGGGAACGTCGCGGCAGCGCCCCGCAACGGATAGCGTTGTTGCAGTTCAGCCAATGAATGCGCACAGAGTTGATCGAGCAGCCCCCCTTCGCCGGCCACCTTCGCCCACAAAGCCTCCGGGAGCGCTTTTTCAATTTGAATCGGTCGCATGGCCTGTTCATTTTTCGGGTCGGACACTGCGGCCCAGGGATTGCCTGAAAGGTAGCGAACATCGATCGCCCAGCGGAAGAAAGTGCGAATCACCGTCACCGCGTACTTGCGGCTTTTGGCCGACAACGGACTGGCAAATGGCCGCCAGTCGGCACTGCGCCGGGTACAACGTTTGCCAATCCAGCTTTCGGGCAGCGCTGCCATAAAGTCCTTGTAGGCTTCACAATCCTCGACCACCACGCTCGAAACGGCCTTGTTTCGTTGTTTGACGCACCAGAGGACAAAACGCTCCAGTTCCTTCTGATAGGCGCGATACGTCTTGTCGTTTTCCCGATGCTTGTAGAGGAAAGCCCGGACCAGATCGAGATCATGCCTGGCCTCGATCAGCGGCCGGG
>CAZLPR010000081.1:0-7839 GCA_964561415.1 uncultured Dechloromonas sp.
TCAATGGCCTGTGAACAGCCCCCTTCGTAACCTATTGACCGTAAACAACTATTTCGTGGGGGGCAGCGACAATGTTATTGTCGTTTTGGTGCAATTACCCTGTGACAGGCGAAATGCCGAGGGGGCTTCTCCTGGTGCTATGCTATAATTTGTCGCGGCGGGTCTCCCCGCATTGCAGGGTGGCGAAACTGGTCAGGTCCGGAAGGAAGCAGCCATAGCCATTAAATGCAAGTGCCGGGGGTTAGGCTCGCCACTCTAATTTTATGCTTTGGTCTGGGGCGCATGAGTTATCAAGTTCTTGCCCGTAAGTGGCGACCACGCAATTTTTCGACGCTGATTGGTCAAGAGCACGTCGTTCGTGCCTTGTCTCACGCTCTTTCAGAGCAGCGACTGCATCACGCTTATCTTTTGACCGGGACGCGTGGCGTTGGTAAGACCACGATTGCCCGGATATTGGCGAAATCACTCAATTGCGAAGGTGGGATAACGGCAACGCCTTGTGGCGTGTGCTCTGCTTGCCTGGAGATTGATGCGGGTCGGTTTGTCGATCTTCTTGAGGTTGATGCGGCGACAAATACGAAGGTTGATGAAATGCGGCAGTTGTTGGAAAATGCCGTCTATGCGCCAACTCGTGGTCGTTTCAAGGTTTATGTAATTGACGAAGTCCATATGCTCTCTAATTCAGCATTCAATGCAATGTTGAAGACTTTAGAGGAGCCGCCTGAGCATGTGAAGTTTATTCTTGCCACAACGGACCCGCAGAAAATCCCGGTTACGGTTCTTTCTCGTTGTTTGCAGTTCAATTTAAAGCAAATGCCGTCGGATACGATATCGGGGCATCTTTCACATATTTTGCAAGCTGAAGGCATTCCATTCGATGTGGATGCGTTGAGCCTTGTCTCGCGATCTGCTTCAGGTAGCGTTCGCGACGCGCTTTCCTTGCTTGATCAGGCAATAGCTCATGGCGCAGGTAAGGTAGAGGTGTCTCAGGTACGGAGCATGTTGGGGGCGGTGGACCGTGATTATTTGTTCACCATTCTTGAGGCTGTTGAGTTGGGCGATGCCTCGGTTTTGCTGCAAGTGGCGGCTGATATTGGTATGCGCAGTCTGTCCTTCTCGGCAGCGCTGCAGGACTTGAGTGCGTTATTGACCCGCGTGCAAATTGCTCAATTGGTGCCCGACGCAATCGATGAGGATGAGTCTGAGCGTGTCCGTCTTCTTGCCATTGCTGCTACTCTTCCTCCTGAATATGTCCAGTTGGCTTACCAGATCACCAATATTGGCCGTAAAGAACTGTCGACCGCGCCTGATGAGTATTCTGGCTTTCTTATGACGCTCCTGAGGTTGCATGCCTTTCGCCCCAGTTCGGTTGCCGATATTGTTTCGACAGTTACCGTTCGTCGTAAGTTTGTTGATTCGATAACGCCTGCGGTGACCCCTGTTGCCTCACTGGCCCGGCACGCTACGACCAAGGGGGCTGAAGAGCTGACTCATCAAGTTCAACCCGTTGGCGGTCAAGGGGTAAATTGGCCTGAGATTGCTTCGTCACTTCAGTTGACTGGTTTGGCGCGTACGCTGGCGCAGCACTGTGAATTACGGCATATCGAAGAAAATGAGTGTTTATTGCGCTTGGCACCAGCGCATGCTCATTTGCAGATGAAGCCGGCTCCCGATAAATTGCAGCAAGCCCTGCGCGATTACTTTGGTCGGCCGTTACTGCTGCGCTTTGAGTTGGCGCAACAAGACGCCGATACACCGGCTGTGACTGCTGATCGAGAAAAGCGGGCGCGCCAGGATGGAGCAATTGCTTCAATTGAACAAGATAACTTTGTGCGTGATGTGATCGATTCCTTTGATGGGTCACTCATTGAATCTTCAATTAAACCGATAGCGTAAATGGAGAAATCAAGATGATGAAAGGTGGTCTTGCTGGCCTGATGAAGCAGGCGCAGATGATGCAGGAAAATATGAAGAAAGGTCAGGAGCAACTGGCCCAGATCGAGGTTGAGGGGCAGGCTGGTGCCGGGATGGTCAAGGTTCTAATGACCTGCGCGCACGAGATCCGTCGAGTCAGTATTGATCCTTCCGTAATGGATGACCGCGAAATGCTGGAAGATCTTATTGCGGCAGCGGTTAACGATGCCATGCGCCGTGGTGAGGCGCTTAGCCAGGAGAAGATGTCGGGCTTTACCGCCGGGTTAAACCTGCCGCCGGGTTTCAAGCTTCCTTTCTAAGTGATACCTTCTGGTCTTGATGCGCTGATTGAAGCGCTGCGTTGTTTGCCAGGCGTTGGGCCGAAATCTGCCCAACGCATGGCCTATCATCTTTTACAACGTGATCGTCAAGGAGCGGAGCGTCTCGCGGGTGCCGTGCAGCATGCCTTGCGGGCAATACGGCGCTGCCAGCGTTGCAACACTTTTACTGAGGCCGAAATCTGTGAGCGATGCTTGTCGCTTCGCCGAGATCCGGCACTGCTTTGCGTGGTCGAGACTCCTGTTGATATGAACATGATCGAGCAAACCTTGGCATACCAGGGGCTCTATTACGTTCTTATGGGGCGAATTTCACCACTTGACGGCATTGGTGCTACCGCGCTTGGGCTTGATCAACTGGTGGCGCGTGCTCTGGATGGTGTGGTCAAGGAGGTGGTATTGGCGACCAATTTTACCAATGAGGGTGAAGCGACAGCCCACTACGTAAGTACCTTGCTCGGTTCCAAGGGTTTATTGGTAAGCCGGATTGCACGTGGTGTGCCGGTCGGAGGAGAGTTGGAATATGTTGATAGCGGCACGTTAGCTCAGTCTTTGCGGGAGCGGAAAACTTGCCTACGGTGACAACAGCTTTTAACGAGGGTTCCAATGTCGTATAATCCAGCGTTTATTTTTAATCCCATCCAATTCCTTTAGGGGTCAGCGTAATGAGCAAACAAGGAAAAATGGACTGCGGCAGACGGCGCTTGATCGTTGCCACCGCAGCCGTGGGCGGAGTGGGCGCAGTTGCCGCGCTCGTGCCGTTCGTGTCCAGCTTGCTTCCATCCGAACGTGCCAAAGCAGCAGGCGCTCCGGTCGAAGTCGATATAAGCAAGCTCGAGCCGGGTCAGATGATGACTGTAGAGTGGCGTGGCAAACCAGTGTGGATCATCAACCGCACCAAAGAAATGCTTGAAACGCTGACCAAGCTGAATGACGCTGTGGCCGATCCGAAGTCTGAAAAGCTGCAACAGCCAGCTTATGCACAAAATGAAACACGCTCGATCAAACCGGAAATGATGGTTGTCGTTGGTATTTGCACTCATTTGGGCTGTTCGCCATCCTCCAAGTTCAAGGCTGGTGTTGATGAAGGGATGCCGGGCGACTGGCTGGGGGGCTTTCTCTGCCCGTGCCATGGTTCAACCTTCGACTTTGCCGGACGTGTGTATAAATCGAAGCCTGCTCCGACCAATCTCGAAGTGCCGCCGCACGTGTATCTCTCCGATACGCGTATCGTGATCGGCGAAGACAAGAAGGGAGCATAAAAATGGCTGCTGGCAATTTTGAAAAGTATAAATCTGACGGCTCAATCGGTGGCAATGTGCTGGAGTGGGTTGATGCACGTTTTCCGGCAACTTCGTTGTGGAAAGGCCATCTTTCCGAATATTACTGCCCGAAGAACTTCAATTTTTGGTACTTCTTTGGTTCGCTCGCCTTGTTGGTGCTGGTTATTCAGATCGTTACAGGTATTTTCCTGGTAATGCATTACAAACCGGATGCTGCACTGAACGCCAATGGCGTGCCAATTGCATTTGCTTCCGTTGAATACATCATGCGCGATGTGCCTGGCGGCTGGTTGATTCGCTACATGCACTCGACCGGTGCTTCGGCCTTCTTCATCGTGATTTATCTCCACATGTTCCGTGGCCTGCTTTACGGTTCCTATCGTAAGCCACGTGAACTGACTTGGTTGTTTGGCGTCGGTATCTTCCTGGTACTCATGGGTGAGGCATTCTTCGGTTACCTGTTGCCATGGGGGCAGATGTCCTACTGGGGTGCGCAGGTGATTGTTAACCTGTTCTCGGCCATTCCTGTTATCGGTTCTGACTTGTCCCTGATTATTCGCGGTGACTTCGTCGTCGGTGACGCAACGCTTAATCGTTTCTTCTCGTTCCACGTCATCGCTTTCCCGCTGGTTTTGGTTGGTTTGGTTGCCGCTCACGTGCTTGCTTTGCACGAGACCGGTTCAAACAATCCTGATGGTATCGAGATCAAAGCAAACAAGGACGAGAATGGCATTCCGCGTGATGGCATTCCTTTCCATCCGTATTACACGGTGAAAGATATCGTTGGTGTTGTAGTTTTTCTGATGGTCTTCTCGGCGGTGATGTTCTTCGCACCGGAGGGCGGCGGCTATTTCCTGGAAACACCGAATTTTTATCCGGCTGATCCATTGAAAACCCCGGCGCATATCGCACCAGTTTGGTACTTCACGCCCTATTACTCGATTCTGCGGGCGATGGTCTGGAACTTCTTCGGACTTGATGCCAAGTTCTGGGGCGTGGTTGGAATGGGGGCTTCGGTGGTGATCTTTGCTTTGCTGCCCTGGCTTGATCGTAGCCCGGTGAAATCGATTCGCTATCGCGGCCCGATTACTAAAGTAATGATCACGCTTTTTGTCATCTGCTTTTTCATTCTCGGGTATCTGGGTACGCTTTCTCCGTCACCGATGGGTGAAATTATTTCCCAAGTCTGCACGGTTTTCTACTTCGGCTTCTTCCTCGGTATGCCGTGGTGGTCCCGGATGGATAAGTTCAAGCCTGTGCCTGAACGCGTGACGATGAAGTGAGGATGGAAAAAATGAAAAAATTTCTGATCGCATTGCTCTTCGCGCCGCTCATCGCAGTTGCTAGTAGCGGCGGGGCGCACATCGATAAGTGGCCGGGTTCAGTGGGTGATAAGGCAGCACTTCAGAACGGTGCCAAACTGTTTGTGAATTATTGCCTGAATTGCCATGGCGCATCCTACATGCGCTACCAGAACCTGAAGGATCTAGGGTTGAGCGAACAACAGGTCAAGGACAGTCTGATGTTTACTTCCGATAAAATTGGTGAGTTGATGCGTGTTGCGGCCCGTTCTGATGAGCAGAAGCAATGGTTCGGTGCAACGCCTCCTGATTTGACCATTATCGCTCGGGCTCGCGGTGAGGCGGGTAATGCTGCCGCTGGTGCTGACTGGCTTTACACCTACCTGCGTTCTTTCTATCGTGATGAAAATCGTCCGACGGGCTGGAACAATGTGGTCTTTGAGAACGTGGGCATGCCGCACGCACTTTATGGTCTGCAGGGGCAGCAAGTGTTGAATCACGAAACACACAAGCTGGAACTGGCGGTTCCTGGGCAACTGGCACCCGCTGAATTTGACAAATCGGTTTCCGATTTGGTGGGTTTCATGGTCTGGATGGGTGAGCCGCAACAGGAGTATCGTCGGAAACTTGGTTTCTTTGTTCTTGCCTTCCTGGGCTTGCTCTTCGTGCTTGCTTACGCACTGAAGAAAGAATACTGGAAAGATATTCACTGATCCATCCAGGATCAGCTAAACGGCATCGCGGGTTTGGCTTCGGCCAGCCCCCGGTGCCGAATCGCATTTTGAGGGTTACCACAAATGATGAATCTCTACTCGGGCACAACCTGCCCATTTAGTCATCGCTGCCGTATTGTCCTTTTTGAAAAGGGCATGGATTTTCAGGTGATCGATGTTGATCTCTTTAACAAGCCAGAAGAAATGGCCGCGATCAATCCGCACAATCGGGTGCCGGTATTGGTTGAGCGTGACCTGGTGTTGTTTGAGCCGAATATCATCAATGAATATATTGATGAGCGTTTTCCGCATCCGCAATTAATGCCGGCGGACCCGATCATGCGCGCCCGTGCCCGCCAGTTGCTGGTTGGTATGGAGCGTGAGATTTTTTCCTTTATGGAATTGATCGAAAAGAACGGCAAAACGGCGGATAAGGCACGTCAGGAAATTCGGGCTCGCCTGACAGAGATTATCCCAATCTTCAATAAGCAGAAGTTCATGCTTGGCGATGAGTTTTCCATGCTCGACGTGGCGATTGCACCGCTGTTGTGGCGTTTGGATCACTATGGCATCGATCTTGGCAAGGCGGCTGCGCCGTTGATGAAGTATGCCGAACGTATTTTCAGTCGCCAGGGCTTCATTGATGCGCTGACGCCGTCTGAAAAGGCAATGCGTAAATAAATTATGGGGCTTCCTTCGACCAAGCCTTACCTGCTGCGTGCCCTTTGGGAGTGGTGCTGCGATAACGGCTTTACGCCGTATATCGCTGTTCAGGTGGATTTGCGTACCAGAGTGCCGCTCGAGTTTATTAACGATGGTCAAATCGTCCTCAATGTCGGGCCGGATGCGACGGGACAGTTTCATATTGGTAATGAACTGATTGAATTTCAGGCGCGATTTGGTGGTGTTTCGCGCAAAATTTCAGTGCCTGTCGAGCAGGTGACGGCAATTTATTCACGTGAAAATGGTGCCGGTATGGCCTTTGAAATTGAAGCGCCTGCTGCAGCTGAAATCGTTGAGCCGGTCGATGAGGATTCGCCACCGATCCCGCCGCGTCCAGAAGGCGGTCGTCCGAAGTTGCAGCGCATCAAATAGGGACGACTGCTGCGGTCAACGCACTAAAAGAGGGCAAATTCATTTTGGATTTGCCCTCTTTTTATTGAAGTTCATGGTTTTTCGAGGTGGCATAGCTGTTGCTGTAGCCAATACGGAAGGAAAACCATGAAAACTGAAGTGAAGTCCACCTGTTGTTATTGCGGTGTTGGTTGCGGCGTACTCGTTGAAACCGAGGGCGGCGTAATTACTGGCGTGCGGGGCGATCCCGATCATCCGGCAAATCGCGGGCGTTTGTGCACCAAAGGTGCCACCTTGCACTTGACGGCAGATGCTACCTGCCGTCTGAAATTTCCCGAAAGACGAACGGTGCGTGGCCTCAATGGCGATCGCATTTCCTGGGATTCAGCACTCGATGAGGCGGCGACGCGCTTTGGCGAAATTATTCGGGCGCATGGCCCGGATTCGGTCGCTTTCTATATTTCGGGCCAACTGATGACTGAAGATTATTACGTCTTCAACAAGCTGGCCAAGGGGCTGATTGGCACCAATAACGTTGACACTAATTCGCGTCTTTGCATGTCATCGGCCGTGGCTGGGTACAAGCAGACATTGGGGGCCGATGCGCCGCCCTGCAGCTACGAAGATATTTTGCAGGCCAAGGTGATTTTTATTGCCGGCGCCAACCCGGCCGTCGCGCATCCGATTGTTTTTCGCTATATCGAAGACGCAAAAGCGGCCAATCCCGATCTGAAAATCATCGTCGCAGATCCGCGATTCTCGGAAAGCGCCGCAATCGCCGATTTGCATTTGCCGCTCAATCCCGGCAGCGACATCGCCTTGTTCAATGGCATGCTGCATGTCTTGATTAACGAAGGAATGGTCGATCAGGCTTACGTTGAGGCGCACACAAATGGTTTTGCGGCGCTGAGTGCGATCGTCAAAAATTACTCGCCGGATGTGGTGGCTAAAATCTGTGGCCTGTCGGCGCTCGATGTGATTCAGGCTGCCCGCTGGTTTGGCTGTAGTGGCGCTGCGCTGTCGCTGTATTGTCAGGGGCTCAATCAGTCGGCGCATGGCACGCACAACAACGCCGGGATTATTCACCTGCATTTGGCTACCGGGCAAATCGGCAAACCTGGCGCCGGGCCATTTTCACTGACCGGGCAACCGAACGCCATGGGCGGACGTGAAGTCGGTGGTTTATCCAATCTCTTGTCGGCTCACCGCGATCTGG
>CAZLPR010000082.1:0-5574 GCA_964561415.1 uncultured Dechloromonas sp.
CCGGAGCTCGATCTGCCGGCCGACGACGCGCCGCTGACCCACAGCGGCGAACTGGTCCTGCTGGTGGAAGATGAGCCGAATGTCCGGCGCGTCGTCCGCCAGCAATTGATCGATCTCGGCTACCCGGTAATCGAAGCCGAAAACGGCGCCCAGGCACTGAGCATGATCGAGCAGATTCCCGATATCGCCATCGTCGTCAGCGACCTCATCATGCCCGGCGGCATCAATGGCCGGCAACTGGCCGAGCAAACCCTGCGCCATGCGCCGCAAATGCGTATCGTGCTGATGAGCGGCTACAGCGATGAAACCGAGGAAGCGGGCGCCAATCCGCTGCCTGTTTTGACCAAACCTTTTATCCGGCAAGACTTGGCCCGCGCCCTGCAGCGGGCGAGAAAAGACTGATCATGAGCCTGAAAGAAAACGACGCCAATGCACTGATCGTCATCGTCGAGGACGACCCCGACGTGGCGCGCATCATCGAACAGGTGCTCAAGGATTTTTCCTTCCGCACCGTCTGGTGCCGCAGCGCCGGCGACCTACTGCGCCGCCTGCGTTCGCTCACCCCCGATCTGTGCATCATCGACCTCGGCCTGCCCGACATGGACGGCCTCGAAGTCATGCAGCGGGTGCGCAGCCAATCGGCTTGCGGCATCATCATCCTGACTGGCCGCGCCCACATCAGCGACCGCGTCATGGGCCTCGAACTCGGCGCCGACGATTACATCCTGAAGCCCTTCGAACCGCGCGAACTGGTCGCCCGCGTGCGCAGCATCCTGCGCCGGCGGGAAAGCGCCCAAAACAGCCCGGCCCGGCAAATCGCCGAGTTCTCCGGCTGGCATTTCAACTTGGGCAACAACACCTTGCACGCGGCAAATGGCGAAGAACACCAGCTCAGCACCTCGGAGGCGGAACTGCTCAAGGTCTTCGTCAACAACCCGAACCGCATTTTGCAGCGCGAACAATTGATGGGCAGCCGCGACGTCTCGCCGACCGACCGCAGCATCGACGTCCGCATCTCCCGCCTGCGCCGCAAGCTTGAACCCGACGAGGCGAGCCCGGCCTTGATCAAAACGGTGTACGGCGCCGGCTATCTTTTCCTTGCTACGGTCAACTGGAAAAATGAGGCAATTTCCACGGATTAAGACAAGAAGGCAAATGGCATGCCGGGACCGTTTCGAAGTAAGGTTCCCGCGATTTTTCGTCTGCCAAAGCGCGGGGTTTATGCTACCTGCTTTTCCTGCTGTTGCTGACTGAGCCAGTTCTCCAGGCACTGAATCGTCGACGTGTAACCCAGCGTTGGGTGCTGCCATTTCCGGTTGTAAAACACTTCGCTGTATTCAAAGCTGGCGGCCCTCATGTCGGCGTGGGTTGCGTAGCGACCCGCTTGACTGCCTGTTCCTTCAACTCAGTCGCGTATGCCTGCTTCGGGATCTTCATTTCGTGCCTTCCAAAAGCGACTCAATTTTAGGTCACCCTTGGCAGGCTAATTTCCGGGGAAAGCTCAGATTTTCTGTTAGCAGAAAACAAAAAAGCCAACCGACTGGTTGGCTTATCTGCTTGTCCCGTAAGAAAATCTGGTGGGTCGGCCGAGATTCGAACTCGGGACCAACGGATTAAAAGTCCGCTGCTCTACCGACTGAGCTACCGACCCGCCTGGGGAGCGCGAATTATATAGATGCGGTCCGGGAGCGTCAACGATATTTGTGGCGTGAGCTGTTGTTTGCTGCTGCAGGGCAGCCAGGTCGGCGGGGTTTAAAACCGCAGGGCTGTCGTCAGTGATGCCACTTCAGCAGCGGATTCACTAAGGATGCTGCTCAGTGTTTGCTGGTCAATAATCGAGTCGATGACGGGTGCTTCGCCGGAGTTTTTGGGTTCGCGGGATTCATACAATGGCGAGGCGACCGGCGAAAGGTCATTGGCGAGAAGCAATGTGTCGCCTAGCGAAACGGGTGGCAGGGCGAGGTAGCCTTCCCACATTGATTCAATCGCGCTGATGACTGGCTCGGGAATAGCAAGTCGGTGCAGGATCGCCCGACCAATTTCTGCTTCGGCATGTTCGGCCCATTCAGCGGGCTCTCCTTCGAGCAGCCCGGGGAAATCTTTGGCGCGCGAGATCAGGTAGAAGCCGCCAATTTCGTGGACAATACCGGCAAAAAGTGCAGTCTCGGCATCTTGATGGGTGACGCGATGGGCAATAACGTGAGCCAGTGCCGCGACGTGTGCGGTGTGTTCCCAAAGATGGGCGGTGGTGGCGCGTAGCGTCGGGAAGGTTGGGGTTCCGGCCATTTGCCGGGTTGCAATGGCGGCGGTGAGGGCATGCGCAGTACGCAGGCCAATGCGCGAAACGGCATTGCGCAGGTCGGTAATTTTTTGCCCGGAGCGGTTGTAGGTAACGCTATTGGCGACGGCAACGATACGGGCGGAGAGTAGCGGCTCGCCAAGAATGAGCTTGGCGGCGAGGTCGATATGACAGTCCGGATCTTCGAGTACACGGAGTATTTTTAGTGAGACATCGAGTCCGGTCGGGAAGGTGAGCTCTCCCTGCCGGGCTTGATCGCAAATTATTTTCAGGGCTTCAATGCGGTTCATCGTAAAACTTACTCCGGTTTGAAACCACGCCCTTTAGGGCGGTACGTAGTGGCTTTCGAAATCTTACCCGGATGCCAGGCTTTCGTGTTGCAACGCTTGGCGTTTTATCGGTTGCCTAGACGGCGGCAGATTTCTGTCGTCAGCGCCGATTGGTTCATGCAATAAAAATGCAGGCCGGGGGCGCCGCCTTGGAGCAGGCGTTCACAAAGTTCGGTGACGACATCCAGGCCGAAGGCGCGGATTGAATCGGTGTCGTCGCCATAGCTTTCAAATTTTTTCCGCATCCAGCGCGGGATGTCGGTACCGCAGGCGTCGGAAAAGCGGGCGAGTTTGGTGAAACCGGCAATCGGCATGATGCCGGGGATGATCGGGAGGGTGACGCCTTGGGCTCGGGCTTCATCGACGAAGTGAAAATAGGCGTCGGCGTTGAAGAAATATTGGGTGATGGCTGAGTTGGCGCCGGCGTTGACCTTGCGTACAAAGGCGGCAAGGTCGTCTTTCGGGCTGCGCGCTTGCGGGTGCCATTCCGGGTAGGCGGCGACTTCGAGGCTGAAACAGTCGCCGGTTTCGGCGCGGATGAATTCGACCAGTTCGTTGGCGTAACGAAACTCGCCGGTTTCCGCCATGCCCGAGGGCAGGTCGCCGCGCAGGGCGACGATGCGCTTGATGCCGGCGGCCTGGTATTCGCCGAGGATTTCCCGAATGCTGTCGCGGGTCGAGCCGATGCACGACAAGTGCGGCGCGGCATCGAAGCCTTCGGCGGCGATTTCTTTGACGACGTTGAAGGTGCGTTCGCGAGTTGAGCCGCCAGCGCCGTAAGTGACGGAGAAAAACGCCGGATTCAGTTTTGCCAGCTCGGCGCGGGTTGACCGCAGCTTTTCGCAACCTTCAGGCGTTTGTGGCGGGAAAAACTCGATGGAAATTTCAGTGTTCATAGCTTCAACCAAATGAAAAATTCGCGGTTGCCATCACCGCCGGTAATTGGGCTGTCCAGCCAGGCGGCTACGGTCAACCCGAGATTTCGGGCATTTTCCCGGAGTTTCGCTTCAACGCGGCGATAAAGTGCCGGATCGCGCACGATGCCGCCTTTGCCGACATTTTCGGGGCCGACTTCGAACTGCGGTTTGACCAGCAGCAACAGGCTGCCGTTGTGCCTCAGCAAGGCCGGCAAGTTAGGCAGGATCAGCGTCAGCGAGATGAACGAAAGGTCGCCGACGATCAGATCGAAGCCATTTTCCGGCAACGCCGAGCCAAGCGCTTCAGCCGTCAGGGCGCGACAGTTGATGCCTTCGAGGGCGGTAACGCGTCGATCGCTCGCCAGCCGTGCATGCAGTTGGCCGTGGCCGACATCGACGCCAACCACGCGTTGCGCCCCAGCCTGGAGCAGGCAGTCCGTAAATCCGCCGGTGGACTGGCCGATATCGAGGCAATCCATGCCTCCTACATTGAGCGCTGTGCCTTTGAGGGCGCCGGCTAATTTAAGCCCGCCACGCGAGACAAAGCGGTCATTTTCATCGGCAGTGATCTCAATGAGCGCTTGCGCAAAGGTTTCATGCGCCGCTTTGCGCACGGTGACTCCGTCGAGCTTGACCCGCCCCGCCAGAATCATCCGCTGCGCGGCGGTGCGTGACGGCGCCAGGCCTTTTTGTGTGAGCAAACTGTCGAGGCGTATCAGGCCGTGGCGATTAACCGCGGCTATTGCAGTGGTGCGGGGGGCTGGCGCCGGGCGTTCGGCTCGGCTGTGAAAAGACTTCAATTGACTTAACTAACCTTGAAAGTTTGGACCGGGTGTTCGTAGACGTCTTTGCGTTTGTCGTAGAGCGGAATAGTAGTGCCGCTGAAGCGATTACTCTCCATATCCTTCAGGCCAACGTCGGCAACGATGATTTGCGCCATAAAGTCCGTCCCTGCGAGTTGCTCTTTCGACGGCGACAAGCCGCTCAAGTGGCCTGTCGCCGCCTCTTGCCTGATTAGTAGCGGTAGTGCTCGGTCTTGTACGGGCCTTCCTTGGGCACGCTGATGTAAGCGGCTTGCTCGTCGGTCAGTTCGGAAAGTACGGCGTTGAGCGTCTTCAACTGCAGGCGGGCGACTTTTTCATCGAGATGCTTGGGCAGTGTGTAGACGCCGATCGGGTACTTGTTGGAACCCTTTTGCGCTTCGCTCCAGAGTTCGATCTGGGCGATGGTCTGGTTGGCGAACGAGGAGGACATCACATAGGACGGATGGCCGGTGCCGCAGCCAAGATTCACCAGGCGGCCTTTGGCGAGCAGGATGATGCGCTTGCCGTCCGGGAAAATGACGTGATCGACTTGCGGTTTGATCTCTTCCCATTGGTATTTTTCGATCGAAGCGACGTCGATTTCGTTGTCGAAGTGCCCAATGTTGCAGACGATGGCGTTGTTCTTCATCGCAACCATGTGGTCATGGGTAATGACGTGGAAGTTGCCGGTGGTAGTGACGAAGATGTCGGCTTTGTCGGCGGCGTATTCGGTGGTGACGACGCGGAAGCCTTCCATGGCGGCTTGCAGAGCGCAAATCGGGTCGATTTCGGTGACCCAGACTTGCGCTGACAGGGCGCGCATGGCCTGGGCACAGCCCTTGCCGACATCGCCGTAACCGATGATGACGGCGACTTTGCCGGCAATCATCACGTCGGTAGCGCGCTTGATGCCATCGACCAGCGATTCGCGGCAGCCGTAAAGGTTGTCGAACTTCGATTTGGTGACTGAATCATTGACGTTGATTGCCGGGAACTTCAGTTCGCCGCGCTGGTGCATCTGGTACAGGCGATGCACGCCGGTGGTCGTTTCCTCGGTGACGCCCTTGACGGCGGCCAGACGCACGGAATACCAGGTCGGGTCGATGGCGATCCTGGCCTTGATCGCAGCGAAGAGAATGGTTTCTTCTTCCGAAGTCGGCTTGGCGATGACCGAAATATCCTGCTCGGCGCGGGCGCCGCGGGGCTCACTGCTAGCCTTTTCAGCG
>CAZLPR010000082.1:5584-7836 GCA_964561415.1 uncultured Dechloromonas sp.
GGTGCAGCAGCAGCGTCGCGTCGCCGCCGTCGTCGAGGATCATGTTCGAGTAGCCAGCGTCGGTCCATTCGAAGATGCGATGGGTGTAATCCCAGTAATCGACCAGGGATTCGCCCTTGACGGCGAAAACCGGGATGTTCTGCGCGGCGATGGCAGCAGCGGCGTGGTCCTGAGTCGAAAAAATATTACACGAGGCCCAGCGCACTTCGGCGCCGAGCGCAGTCAGCGTCTCGATCAGTACGGCGGTCTGGATCGTCATGTGCAGCGAACCGGTAATACGTGCGCCCTTGAGCGGTTGGCTGGCCGCGAATTCCTCACGAATGGCCATCAAGCCAGGCATTTCGGTTTCGGCAATAAGAATTTCCTTGCGACCCCAGTCGGCAAGGTTGATGTCAGCGATAACGCAGTCTTTGAATTCAGCCACAGTAAGCTCCTGATGAACTGTGGCCGGGAGGGATGGGGTAATTTCGGCTCACCCGCCATCCCGTGCCCGGCACGGAGTTGATTGGGTGAGCGCAGTTACAAACCGAGCCTGAGAGAGTAGTTTCGACAACTAAGCCCCTGCAGCGCTCCTCGGTTGGAGGCGGATTATAAATCCGCTTTCAGATTTTGTCGCCGGCCCAGTAGCGGTCGATATCCTTGATTCCCCACTTTGCCGGATCTTCCCGGGCGGCGATTTTTTCCGGGCTGCGCGCCAGATCGATCGTTTCCGGCTTGATGTAGGCCTGTGATCTGGTCGAGAAAAAGGCCCGAACTTTGGGTTTGAGCAAGGAATGCTCGCCTTGCTCAACGACGACGCCCAGTTTGCCGGATTCGAGTCGAACAAAGGAGCCAATGGGATAAATCCCCAGGCTTTTGACGAATGCCTGAAAAACAAGCGGATCGAAATGACCCTTCCATTCGGCCATGCGCTTGATCGATTCGGCGGGACACCAGCCGGTCTTGTAGGGGCGGTTCGAGGTAATCGCGTCGTACACGTCGCAGACGGCGCCCATCTTGGCGTACAGGCTCATTGTTTGGCCATTCAAGCCTTTGGGGTAGCCGCTGCCATCAATTTTTTCATGGTGATGCAGGCAGACATCTTTGATCATTTCACTAATCCCGACACCATTCAATAGCAGCTTGTAGCCTTCTGCAGGATGGGTTTTGACCAGAGTGAATTCTTCGTCGGTCAGCTTGCCCGGCTTGTTCAGTATCTCCAGCGGGATCATTGCCTTGCCGAGGTCGTGGAGCAAACCCGCCATGCCGGCATCGCGCGTTTGCTGCTCGTCCAGCCCGAGCTTTCGAGCCAGCACAATCATCAGAGCGCAGACTGCCACCGAGTGCATGTAGGTGTAGTCATCCGCCGTTTTCAGGCGCGCCAGGCTGATCAGGGCGCCCGGGTTGCGCAGGACGGAATTGGA
Source organism: uncultured Dechloromonas sp. (assembly GCA_964561415.1). GTDB lineage: Bacteria > Pseudomonadota > Gammaproteobacteria > Burkholderiales > Rhodocyclaceae > Azonexus. Next base: position 6,988 of record CAZLPR010000082.1, read on the forward strand.
AATTTCCTCAACCAGCGGCGCCGCGGCTTCTGCCTCAATGGCCATTCCCATGCGGGCTTCCTGAAACATGGAAATAACAGCTTCCTTACCCTTGGCACATATTTTTGCGGCCCGTTTTGCTTCTTCGTTGAAAGAAGTCCTTTCCTGAACCAGGCGCACAGCGTTGGGTTGTTCCGGGGGGATTGCCGTAACGGCTTCGATTGCCGCTTTGCCGGATTCGAGATCGCAGCCCTTGGCGACGTCGATCCAGACCTCCCTGATCGTGCTTTCAAGCATCAGGGTCAGGTCGTTCGGGTTGGTCAGCACAAAATTGGTCCGCCAAAACGGATGCTCCAGCCATGCGCCGCAAAACGATTGCAGGTGCATGCCGAGGCGAACGTCTTTGACGGGGATTTTTTTAAGCATATTTGCCGATTTTAACGAAAAACGGGAGCCGTGATGGCTCCCGTTTTGCCTGAGACAGGACTATTTACAGGCCGGCGTCGGCTTTCAGCAGATTGGCGCGGTCCACCGCTTCCCAGGTGAACTCCGGCTCGTCACGTCCGAAATGGCCGTAGGCGGCGGTTTTCTGGTAGATCGGGCGAAGCAGGTCGAGCATGTTGACTATACCCTTCGGGCGCAGGTCGAAATGCTTGCGAATCAGGGCGGTCAGCGTTTCATTGTTGACCTTGCCGGTGCCGTAGGTCTCAACCATGATCGAGGTCGGCTCGGCGACACCGATGGCGTAGGAAACCTGAACCAGGCAGCGTGAAGCAAGGCCGGCAGCGACGATATTTTTAGCGACATAACGGGTGGCGTAAGCCGCCGAGCGATCCACCTTGGACGGATCCTTGCCGGAAAAAGCACCGC
>CAZLPR010000083.1:0-1137 GCA_964561415.1 uncultured Dechloromonas sp.
GGTGGCGCGGCGTCTGGCCCATGAAATCAAGAATCCGCTGACGCCGATCCAGCTTTCGGCCGAACGCCTGCAATTCAAGCTCGCCGGCAAACTGGCCAATGGCGATGCCGACATGCTGGCGCGCGGCACGCAGACCATCATCAACCAGGTGCAGGCGATGAAGCGGATGGTCGATGATTTCCGCGACTATTCCCGCTTGCCGGCGCCAGCCGTGGCGCCGCTTGATCTGAACGGCCTGGTGCGCGAAGTGCTCGGTTTGTATGAAAGTTCGTCGGCGCACATCGTGCCGCAGCTGGCGGCGAATCTGCCGCCGGTGCTGGGCGATGCGACGCAGCTACGGCAAGTCATCCACAATCTATTACGTAATTCCGAAGACGCGCTGGAAGGTCTCGACGCAGCGCAGATCCAGATTACGACGGCCTTGGCCGGGCGCTTTGCCCGTCTGCTGATCAGCGACAACGGCCCGGGATTCCCGGTTGAACTGCTGTCGCGCATTTTCGAACCTTACGTCACGACCAAGGCGCGCGGCACCGGCCTGGGCCTGCCGATCGTCAAGAAAATTGTCGAGGAACACATGGGTATTATTGAAATTGGCAATGCGCCAACGGGCGGCGCCCGCATCGATATTCGCCTGCCGCTGGTGAGGGAAGAGGAGGCTAAAAATGGCAATCATACTGGTCGTTGACGATGAAGTCGGCATTCGTGAATTGCTCTCGGAAATCTTGATCGACGAAGGCTACGACGTCCGTCTGGCCGAAAATGCCGGCGCTGCCCGGCGTATCCGCAATGAGCTGCGCCCCGACCTGGTGCTGCTCGATATCTGGATGCCGGACATGGACGGCATTTCGCTGCTCAAGGAATGGCACGCGGCCGGCCATCTCAATATGCCGGTGGTCATGATGTCCGGCCACGGCACGATTGATACCGCGGTCGAGGCAACGCGCTTTGGCGCCTTCGATTTTCTCGAGAAGCCGATTGCCCTGCAGAAATTGCTGTCGACGGTGCAAAAAGCCCTCAAGCACGACACGCCGCCGGCACGCCCACCGCTGACACTGGATGCCTTTGGCCGCTCGACCTTCATCAAGGAGTTCAAGCGCCGGCTCGAACAGGCCGCAGCCAAGGCGCCGGTTTTGCTGC
>CAZLPR010000083.1:1166-7818 GCA_964561415.1 uncultured Dechloromonas sp.
GCCCGCACGCTGCAGCCGCCGCGTGCGCCCTGGTTCGACCTTTCCAGCGTCAGTAGCGCGCTGACCCAGGAAATGCTGGAAAAAGCCAGCGGCGGCATTTTGTTCGTTTCCGATCTGGCCAAGTTGGGCAAGATGCAGCAAATGAACCTGACTTATGCGGTCGACCGCCTGGAAAAGCTCAATTTGCAGCTCATCGCCGCCACCGTGATGCCGCTCGCCGCGCTCGGCGAAGCGGGTTGGGAGAGCAAACTGCTGGCCAAGCTCGGCGAAGTCTGGGTCGCCATGCCCTCGCTGGCCGGCCATGCCGACGAGTTGCCCGAGATCGCCAGCCTGTTGTTAACCAATTTTGTCGAACGCGGCGAGGTGCCGCCGCGGCGGTTTTCCACCGGCGCCCTCAATTGCCTGCGCACCATGCCCTGGCAAAATCTGCCGGAAGCGAGCTGGACCGACCTTTATACCCTGGTGCGCAATCTGGCTTTGACGGCGCTGGATGAAGAAATTTCAGCCGATGACGTGAGCCGCGTCATGCCGCAGGAAAGCGCGATTGGTCAGGAACTGGTGCCCTTGTTGCCCCTGTTCGATCAGCCGCTGCGGGAGGCGCGCGATGCTTTCGAGAAGCTCTATTTTGAACACCATCTGCGCCTTGAAGGCGGCAACATGACCCGCCTGGCCGAGCGCTCGGGTCTGGAGCGGACGCATCTTTACCGCAAGCTGAAGCAGCTGGACGTGAAACTGGGCAAGCGCGGCGAAGAATAAAAATCAGTTGCCAAAGATAAATCGGGGAGGGGTATGAAAGTCATTATTTTGGGTGCCGGCCAGGTCGGCGCCAGTGTTGCTGAAGGTCTGGTCTCGGAAGAAAATGACATCACGGTGGTCGATTTCGATGCGGCGCGGCTGGCTCAGTTGCAGGATCGACTGGATTTGCGCACCGTGCTCGGCGACGCGGCAACGCCTTCGGCGCTGCGCGATGCCGGGGCGGAAGATGCCGATATGGTCATCGCCGTGACGCAGAGCGACCAGTCGAATCTGGTCGCCTGCAAGCTGGCACACGGTGTTTTCAATGTGCCGACCCGCATCGCCCGGTTGCGTTCGCGCGACTTTCTCGAAGACCCGGCGCTGTTGTCCACCGACAACTTTGCCGTCGACTTCGCGCTTTGTCCGGAGCAGGTGATTACCGACTACATCCAGCGTCTGGTCGAGTTTCCCCGCGCCCTGCAGGTGCTCGATTTTGCCCGGGGCCGGGTCAGCCTGGTGGCCGTTCGCGCTTATGAGGGCGGCCTGCTGGTCGGCCAGCCGATCAAGCAGATGCGCGAGCATTTGCCGCCGGATATGGATGCCCGTATTGCGGCGATTTTCCGCCTCGATCAGCCAGTTTTCCCTGATGGCGACACGATCATCGAGGTTGGCGATGAGGTTTTTTTGCTGGCCGCTGCCGAGCACATCGGACCCGTGCTGCATCAGTTGCGCCGGGCAATGAAACCGGTTCAGCGAGTGATGATTGTGGGTGGCGGCAACATTGGTTTGCGTGTTGCCTTGGCGTTGGAGGATCGTTATCAGGTCAAGGTTATCGAATCGGCCAAGGGGCGTGCCGAGTTTTTGGCGAGCCGACTCAATAACGCACTGATCCTGCATGGCGATGCCACTGACGAAGATCTGCTCGAACACGAAAATATCGCCGACATGGATATTTTCCTGGCGCTGACCAACGACGATGAAGACAACATCATGGCCGGTAGCCTGGCCAAGCGCCTGGGTTGTGGGCGCGTCGTGGCGCTGATCAATCGTCGCGCCTATGCCGAGATGATTCAGGGCGGGCCAATCGATATTGCGATATCGCCGGCCCAGGTTTCTATCGGCAGCCTGCTGGCGCGTATCCGGCGGGGGGATGTCGCCGTCGTTCATTCGCTGCGCCGCGGTGCCGCGGAAGCCCTGGAAATCGTTGCCCATGGTGACCGGAAACATTCCAAGGTCGTTGGCCGGCGGATTATCGATATCGACTGGCCTGCCGGAGTCACCGTGGCCGCCATCGTGCGCCATTTCGATCAGATGGAAACCTTGGGTGTGCGTGATAACGGCACGGTAGACCGGCGGGCCGGGCATGTCGTCATCGCCCACGGCGAGACGGTCATTGAAAGCGATGACCATGTGATCGTCTTCTGTCTGTCGAAAAAACTGGTGTGTAAAGTGGAAGCGCTCTTCCAGGTCAGTTTCGGATTTCTTTGAGCGCCGCAGCTATGACAACTCTTCTTCCTGTTCTGCATGTGCTGGGAATGATGTTGCTGTTTTTCAGCAGCGCCTATTCGATTCCGATCATTGGATCGCTGATTTACGACGATGGAACAATCCGCCAGTTTCTCGATGCCATGCTTGTCAGCCTGGCTGCCGGTGTGCTGATTGTTTCCCTGACATATCGTCACAAGCGCGAACTGCGTCCGCGCGACGGGTTTTTGCTGGTAACACTGGCCTGGATTTTGATGGCAGGCATCGCCACCGTGCCGTTGATGCTGACGATTGAGGGACTGTCGTTTACCGATGCTTTTTTCGAGGCGATATCGGGCCTGACAACCACCGGTGCAACCGTACTTAGTGGACTCGACAATCTGCCGCCCGCGGTCAACCTCTGGCGGCATGAACTGAACTGGTTGGGCGGCATGGGAATCATCGTGCTCGCCGTCGCCATTCTCCCCTTGCTTGGCGTCGGCGGGATGCAGCTCTATAAGGCCGAAACGCCGGGGCCGATGAAGGATTCGAAGCTGACACCGCGCATCGCCGGGACCGCAAAAGCCCTCTGGCTGGTCTATTTCGGCATTACTGTAGGATGTATCGCGGCACTCAAACTGGCCGGCATGAATTGGCTTGACGCTATTTGCCATGCGTTTGCAACGCTTTCTCTGGGTGGATTTTCAACCCATGACGCGAGTGTCGGCTATTTCAATTCGCCGCTCATCGAGGGGATTCTGGTTTTCTTCATGATGGTTGCCGGCATCAATTTCGCAACGCACTTCGTGGCCTTGCGCGGTCGCTCGCTACGCGCCTACTGGTTCGATACCGAAGCCAAGACCTTCGTTACCCTGATCGCTTCCAGCGTCATTGTTTGCGCGCTTTACCTCTGGTTTTTGGGGACTTACGACCAGTTGGACATTGCCTTCAGACACGTTGTTTTCAATCTGGTATCGATTGCTACGGATTGTGGTTTTGCCAGCGTAGATTTCAACAAATGGCCGATATTCGTTCCTCTGTGGATGCTGTTTTTATCCTGTACCGCAGTATCTTCCGGGTCCACTGGCGGTGGGATCAAAATGTTCCGCGCTCTGGTGCTCTCCAAACAGGCTTTGCGCGAACTGGAAAGGCTGATTCACCCGAAAGTTGTCAATCCGATCCGGATTGGCCGCTCGATCGTCCCCCAGAACATTGCCGGTGCGGTGCTCGGTTTTATTTTTCTCTATGCTTTCGTGGTCGGTGAATTGACGTTTTTTCTGGTCGCCAGCGGGATGGATTTTGTGTCGGCATTCACGGCAATCATCGCCTGTATCAATAATGCGGGCCCAGGTTTGAACGTTGTTGGTCCGGCCGAAAACTACGCCTCGTTGAATGATTTTCAGACTTGGATTTGCGCGCTGGCCATGCTGGCGGGGCGTCTGGAAATTTTCTCGCTGGTTGTTCTGTTCACGCCCATGTTCTGGCGTAAGTGACCTCAAGGCCGGAAAGGCGGATAATCCCGCCTTTCCGATTTTCTGGCGGAGCCCCCCGTGAACCGACCCAAGAACGACACCTTCCTGCGCGCCCTGCTCAAAGAGCCGACCGAATACACCCCGCTCTGGCTGATGCGCCAGGCCGGTCGTTACCTGCCGGAATATTGCGAAACGCGCAAACGCGCCGGCAATTTCCTGAACCTGTGCAAATCGCCGGCGATGGCCTGCGAAGTGACGCTGCAGCCGCTGGCGCGCTACGATCTCGACGCCGCCATTCTTTTCTCCGACATTCTGACCGTGCCCGACGCAATGGGCCTCGCCGAAGGCGAAGGCCCGAAATTCGAGCGGCCGCTGCGCGAGGAATGGGCGATCAACGACCTGACCGCACCGGACCCCAACGACCATCTGCGCTATGTGATGGACGCCGTCTCCGAAATCCGCCGCGCCCTCGACAACTCGGTGCCGCTGATCGGTTTCTCCGGCAGCCCCTACACGCTGGCCTGCTACATGGTCGAAGGCCAGGGCTCGACCGATTTCCGCCATATCAAGGGCATGCTCTACAAGCGTCCTGACTTGCTGCATCGCATCCTGTCGGTGACCGCCGACTCGGTGATTTCCTACCTGAACGCCCAGATCGACGCCGGCGCCCAGGCCGTGATGATTTTCGATACCTGGGGCGGCTCGCTGTCGGCGGCGGCTTATCAGGAATTCTCGCTGCAATACATGGAACGCATTGTCGCCGGCCTGAAAAAGGAAAAAGATGGCCAGCGCATTCCGAGCATCGTGTTCACCAAGGGCGGCGGCCTGTGGCTGGAAAAGATTGCCGCCATCGGCTGCGATGCGGTCGGCCTCGACTGGACGATCGATATCGGCGAAGCCCGGCGTCGGGTCGGCGACAAGGTGACGTTGCAAGGCAACCTTGACCCGAACGTGTTGTTCTCGACACCGGACGTCATCGCTGCCGAAGCGATCAAGGTGCTCGACAGCTTCGGCCCGGGCAATACCGGCCACGTTTTCAACCTTGGTCACGGCATTTCGCAATTCACGCCGCCCGACAATGTCACAGCGCTGGTCGACGCGGTCCATTCGCACAGCCGTTTAATGCGTAAGTAAGCACTATTCACGGGGAGCAAGGCTTGACTTATGCACAGAGTTTTGCTTCCCCTTGTAAATTTCCAGCGAAATTTGCTTGACAGTTTGCAACTTATTCAAGTGTTTGAAAATAAAGCGAATTTTGTTTTGCCTGATATTTCAGCAAAGTGACAAAGTCCTTCAGGCGCCACGACTTGGCGCCGCTCATGACGAGCCATCCACAAAGTTATCCACAGTATTTGTGAATAAGTAAAGAATCCCCTTTGATAACAGGGGCTTCACCCAACTTCGGAGAAACGACGGCTCCTGCCGGCAAATTTATGCCTGTCATACGCGTTGCCCTCGATCTGCCGTTGCACCGTCTCTTCGATTATGTTGCCCCGGAAGCATCAAGCGCGGACATCGGCTTGCGGGTGCGGGTGCCCTTCGGCCGCAGCGAAAAAATTGGCGTCATTGCCGAAGTCGTCGAAAGCAGCGATTGGCCGCTGGCGCAGCTCAAGCCGGCCGGCGAAATGCTGCGCGATGTGCCGCCCTTGCCGGCCGATTTTCTGCACCTTTGCCAGTTTGCCAGCGGCTACTACCAAGCGGCCTTTGGCGAAGTGGTGATGCAGGCATTGCCGGCGGGACTGAAACGGCTTGATCCGCCGCAGCGCAGAAATGCCCGTTCTGCCCCGTTGACCGTAGCCATTGCCCGGCCAGAGCTAACTGCCGAGCAGGTGCTTGCTGTTGCAGCAATTGACCCAGCCGCCGGATTTTCAGCCCACCTGCTGCATGGCGTGACGGGCAGCGGCAAGACCGAGGTCTATTTGCGCCTGATCGAGCGGGCGCTGGCGGCAGGCAAACAAGTGCTGTTGCTGGTGCCGGAAATCAACCTGACGCCGCAGCTGGAAGGCCGGGTGCGGGCGCGTTTCCCGGAAACCGGCGTCGTCTCGCTGCATAGCGAACTGGCCGAAGCGGCGCGCGAGCGCAACTGGCGGGCCGCTTTTGCCGGCACGGCGAGCATCGTGCTCGGCACCCGGCTTTCGGTATTCACGCCGATGCCGCATCTCGGCCTGATTGTCGTCGATGAGGAGCACGACTCGTCTTTCAAGCAACAGGACGGCATGCGCTATTCGGCGCGCGATGTCGCGGTCTTTCGCGCCCATCAACTGGGCATTCCGATCCTGCTCGGTTCGGCGACGCCTTCGCTCGAATCCTGGGCCAATGCCCAGAGCAAGCGCTACGCCATGATCACGTTGCGTCAGCGGGCCAATCCGGCGGCAACTTTGCCGCTGGTCAAGCTGATCGACACCCGGCGCATGGTGATCAAGGACGGTGTCAGCGAACCGTTGATGGCGGCGATCCGGCTGCGTCTCGAACGCGGTGAACAGAGCCTGATTTTCCTCAATCGGCGCGGTTATGCGCCGGTGCTGTCGTGCACGGCCTGTGGCTGGATTTCACGCTGTACGCGTTGTGCGGCGAATCTTGTCCTACATCTCGCCGACCGCCGCCTGCGCTGTCACCACTGCGGTTTCGAAGGCCATGTACCGCGCGCCTGTCCGACCTGCGGCAATCAGGACATTCTCCCTTTCGGGCGCGGCACGCAGCGGCTTGAGGGCTGGCTGCAGGAACAATTCCCCGAGGCGCGGGTTTTGCGCGTCGACCGCGACTCGGTGAAAAGCCGCAAGCAGTGGGAAGCCATGCTTGAGCGCATTCATGGCGGCGAGGCCGATATTCTGGTCGGTACGCAAATGCTGGCTAAAGGTCATGATTTTCCGAAACTGACGCTGGTCGGGGCGCTCGGCTCGGATTCAGCCTTGTTTGCCGCCGACTGGCGTTCGCCGGAACGCTTGTTTTCGCAGTTGATGCAGGTCGCCGGGCGGGCCGGG
>CAZLPR010000084.1:0-4908 GCA_964561415.1 uncultured Dechloromonas sp.
CGGTGACCGTTTATCGGCTGGTCAGCAAGGGCAGTATCGAGGAACGCATCATCGACCTGCACCACGACAAACGGGCGCTGGCCGACAGCATTCTGGCCGAAGGCGACGCCTCGGCGCTGCCCTCGACCGAAGACCTGGTGGCGCTGATTCGCGGCGAGTAGATGCAAACACTGAGGAGTCAAATGGCACGCTGCCTTTACCTGCCGTTGCTCATCGGCAATCTGGTCAGCCTTGGCTGGGCGGCGCAATCCGCCGGGAGCGCCCCGGCGGCTCCGGCGGATTCCGCCAAAGAAGCCCTGCGCTGCCCGTCAACGAGCAACTGTGTCAATTCGCTGGACGGCGATTCCAGCTTGCCGCCGCTGCGCTTTGTCGGTTCGGCGGCTGACGGCAAGGCACGCTTGATGAAGACGCTGGCCGCCTTCCCCGAGGCCCGCGTGGTCAGCCACGAAGCCTTGCAAGTTGAGGCTGTTTTCACCACCCGCCTCGGCTTCCGCGATCAAGTCCTGTTCCGCATCGACGCGGCGGGGCAACGCATCGACTTTCGCTCGCGCTCCAATGTCGGCCGCTACGATTTCGGCAAGAATCGCTCGCGCATGCGGGAGTTCGCCGCCCGCTTCGAGAAAGAATGAAGGTTAAAGGCGATGCAACATCCTGCGGTCAACCGATATTTTGTGCAAAAACGGGGAAGCCTCGAAACGGGAAAACCGGCCGGGGCTTCCGGATTCAGTAAATTGGTGGCGCGAGAATCAGTTTTCGCTGGCTTTTTTCAGTAATGCGTAAAGCGCATCCTTGAGGAGCAGCTTTTCCTTTTTCAAGTTTTCAATTTCGATGTGCGAGCCTCGCTCAGTCCCATGCTCCATGCTGCGAACCCTTTGATCAAGGTCATCGTGCCGTTTAAAGATTTCCAGAAAATCACTATCGGTTGTCTTCAATTCGTTGATCAGTTCACGGTATTCCGGAAACAACAGGGATTTATTCGACATGCAGGCACTCCTTGAAAAACTAACGGTGGGTAGAAATGGCCTAAACCGGCCCATTTTTTTGCATCAGCGTCATGCTAATCATGCTTTACCAGCCTTCGCAAGCACCGTTAGCTGCTTGGCGGGAAAATGTGCTGCGAACTTCCGCTCCGGCCCAATGCTCAGGCGGCAATTACCCAAGCCAAGGCTGGCGCACTAAAATGCGCATTCGCTCCTTCATACGAACTCGCCATGACCTACGTCGCCCCCTGCTTTGAAACAAAAATTTGCCCGCCCGAGCAGTTGACCGCAAGAGCCGCCCAAATTGTCCGCCCGCTGGTCTTCACCAACGGCTGTTTCGACATCCTGCACCGCGGCCACGTGACCTATCTCGCCCAGGCGGCAGCACTCGGCGCCAGCATGGTCGTCGCGCTCAATAGCGACGCCTCGGTCAAGCGCCTCGGCAAAGGCGACGATCGCCCGGTCAATACGCTGGCCGACCGGCTCGCCGTAATCGCCTCGCTGGGCTGTGTCGCACTCGTCACCTGGTTCGACGAAGACACGCCGCTGCAGCGCATTCTGGAATGCCGGCCGGAAATTCTGGTCAAGGGCGGCGACTGGCCGGTGGAAAAAATCGTCGGCTGCAATGAGGTTCGCGGCTGGGGCGGCACCGTGCATTCCATTCCCTTCATTCACCAGACATCGACCACCGCCCTGCTCGAAAAAATCCGCAAACTGTAGGGTTTACAGGACCGAGTTGCTATGGTTCCTGCGCAGCAGGGATCGGCATCCGTTGCGGACGCAGCTGGCTCATTAATTTGCACGGCCCCGGTTATTCTACGGCGCTCGCCATGAGCGCTTGCTCGCCTGAAATGATGGCCGATTTTTGCCGCTTTTATAGCGTTGACCGCAGCCAATGGTAGTCTGCGCAAATCTTGCTCCCCGACGAAGATTTGAATGGAAACAATCAGCAGAAACCAGGCTGTTAAAAGCTATACCGGCTACGCCTGCCTTGGGCTTGACAACCCGAAAGGCCCGGAGAATGTCGGCTCGATCATGCGGGCGGCGGGCTGCTATGGCGTCAATACGGTGTTTTACACCGGCAAGCGCTACGAGCGCGCCGTGGAGTTTCGCACCGATACCAAGCAAGTCCATCTGCAGTTGCCGTTGATCGGCGTTGAGAATCTGCAGCATGTCATCCCTTTTGGCTGCGTACCGGTTGCCATTGAAGTTCACCCGGATGCCAAGCCGCTGACCACCTACCGTCACCCGGAACGGGCGTTTTACATTTTCGGCCCGGAAGATGGCAGCCTGAAAAAAAATGTCACGTCATGGTGCAAAGAGATCATTTACATCCCCACGCACGGCTGCATGAATTTGGCGGCGACGGTCAATGTCGTGCTTTACGATCGAATGCTGAAAATGGGTGGCTATCGTCCGGAATGAGGCGCTGCCGAGCAAAGCCGGCGCCGGGCGGTTGCTTGCATCGTTAAGGCTAAATTAATCTCGACTCGGCATACTTGTGGCAAACGCGTTAGCAGATGCACCAAGGACGGCTCAATGAACCCATTTCAAAAGCGCACGGCGATACGCATCGCTGCGGTCAGCATTATTCTGGCCTCTGTCGCCAGCCCGATTTCATGGTTTCTGGCACGCGAAAATGCCGAGGAAAGCATTGTTTCCCTGGCTATCGAAGAGTCCGGCCGCCTTTTGCACTTTCACAACGCGATTGACCAGAGCGCCCCAGATGCCACGGCGCATGCCGCAATGGCTGCCAAAACCATTTCCGGCGGCTTGTTTGACATCGCCGAAATCTATACGAGCGATGGCAATAAAATCGCCGAGTCAATGACCGAAGCAGGGGCCGCGATCGAAACCTCGCTGCCGCATCACGGAAAACCAGATTACACGGCCAGCTCTTATCAAAGCCTCATCCTGCCGGGTGATGCCTGGGTTTTGCGCGTTTTCGTCCCGTTGCGCGATTCCGTCGATGACATCAGCCAGCCCATTTCCGGCTACTTTGAAGGCGTCCGCGTCGTTCCGGCGTGGCAAAAGGAGCAAATTTTTGCCAGCTCGCTGCTTGCTGCGTTGATGGCCGGCCTGGCTTCGCTGCTCTGCGGCGCCGTCATTTACCCGGTCGTCATCCGCCTGGCCGCCGATAACGAACGCAAGGCGCTGGAGGTTCTCGACTCGCATATCTCGATGATGGAAGCCCTCGGCCGGGCCATTGCCAAACGCGACTCCGACACCGGGGCGCACAATTTCCGCGTCGCCTGGATCGCCGCCCGCATTGCCGAGCGTCTGGGTGTAAAAGGCAGCGCCATGCAATCCCTGATTGCCGGCAGCTTTCTGCACGACGTCGGCAAAATCGGCATTCCCGATGCCATTTTGCTCAAACCGGGCAAGCTCGATGACGCCGAGATGGCGATCATGCGCACGCACGTGGCGCAGGGCGAGGAAGTGGTCACCGGCATGGGCTGGCTCGATGGCGCCAACGCCGTCGTCGCCGGCCATCACGAAAAATGGGATGGCTCGGGCTACCCGCGGCAGCTCAAAGCCGAGCAAATCCCGCTGGCGGCGCGCATATTTGCGGTGGCCGATGTCTTCGACGCCCTTTGTTCCAAGCGCCCGTACAAGGAACCCATGCCGTTTGAAACGGTGATGAGCATCCTGAAAAAAGACACCGGCAGCCATTTTGATCCGGCAGTCATGGCGGTATTTCTCCCCATGGCGCCGGAAATATTCAATCGCCTGACCCACATCGGCGAGGACGATGCGCGCCAGCTATTGAACGACCGCATCCATGAGCACTTCGAGAGGTAGCCAGGCCGCGCCGCCTGGATTAGTTGACGGAACGTGCCTGCAGCACTTCAACCTCAGCCGAGCCGGGGCGCCGACGGGCGATAAAAAGGCTGCTGCCCAACGGCTCGCTGGCCAGATTTCTCGATTTTTTCTTGGCCTGCTTTTTTGCTGCCGATGCCGCTGCCGCCACTTCGCGGTGCGATTCGCACTCGCCCGGCCCGACGCGGACAGCGCCGATCGACAAGGTCGGCAAAGCCTGAAAGCCGAGTTCGCCGCGCCGGTTTTCGGCCATGTAACCGCCATGCGCCCGCTCTTCGGCGTTTAACAAACCGTTCATCGCATCGGCAAACAGGCTGCACAATTGCCAGCAGCGCGTCTCCCAATCATCACTTTGAAAAATGACAAAAAAGTCATCGCCGCCGATATGGCCGACAAAGTCCTGGCGCTGATCGGCTATTTCACAACACAGACGACTCAGGGCGTGGATAACATCGTCGCCGCGCCGGTAGCCGAAAGTGTCGTTATAGGGCTTGAAATTATCGATATCAATATAAGCCGCAACGAAGCTGCAACGACTCTTCAGCATCTGGTCGATATGCTCATTGATCGGCACGTTGCCCGGCAACTGGGTCAGCGGATTGGCGTAACGGGCGGCGCTGATCTGCATTTCCGTAATCGTTGCAATCAGGTTGTGGCCACTGCCAATGCCCAGATAAACGCCGTTGCCGGTGACGATGAAACCATCGGCCAGATAGCGCTTGGGGGCGAGAGCCAGCATCAGCGCCAACTCTTGCACGGTGGCATGCTCATCAACGATCAGCGGCGCGTGATCCATGAACAACTCGCAACTCTTGCGGCCAAACAACTCCTTGCGGAAAGGCCGGGCAAAACGGTCAATCATGCTGTGCCGGTTGATCAGGCCGATCGGCACACCTTCATGCACAACCGGGAGAACATCGAGTTCCGGATCGGCCTCGAAGCGGTCGATGACCAGTGAATTGGTCGCGTCGTGCGGTACGGGCGGGATCGGCTTCAGCAAGGTTTTCGCCGTCGGCACCCGGCCCTGGCCACCGCTCATTGGCGACAGGGAAACGTGCTGTCGATTCAGCGCTGCCAGCACCGTACCCGCCAATCGACGACTCGGCCG
>CAZLPR010000084.1:4918-7703 GCA_964561415.1 uncultured Dechloromonas sp.
CATTGCTCGGCCGAGCGCTCGGCCGAGCAATGAAATAACCCTGACCACAGGCGATTCCCATATCCCGAACGCAATTGAAATCCTCGACCCGCTCGATACCTTCGGCGACCAGCAGGGCATTGCAGATCTCGGCCAGATCCTGCATGGCGCGGACAAAATGAAACTTGATGCGGTCATCGGCAATGCCGTGCACAAAATGCTTGTCAATCTTGACGAACTCCGGGCGCACTTCAGACCACATGCGCAGGTTGGCGAAACCTTCGCCGAGATCGTCGATGGCGATCTGAAAGCCCCGCCCGCGATAATGCAGCAATGCCTCCTGAATGCCAGGCAAGTCGGTAATTTGCTGATTTTCGGTCAATTCGATAACGATGCGGTTCGACGCGATGCCCAACTCGGTGAGCAAATTGCGGGTGTGCCCGTTCATCATCTGTGGCGCCAGCAGGCAGCCCGGCGTCACATTCAGGAACAGCCGCCCAGCCAGACGTTGCGCCGCGAAAGCACGCAAACTGGCCTCCCGACAGGCATGCTCCAGTTCAAGAAACAAACCGGCCCGGCGGGCAGCGCCGAAAAGCGGGTCGGGCAACTGCAGCGGACTGCCTTCCGGGCCGCGAATCAGTGCTTCATAGCCAAGCAAGGCGCGGATACGGAAATCAATAATCGGCTGAAAAACAGGCGTCAGCAAACCTTCATTCATAATCCTCTGCAATTCGGCAGATTCGTTGTCCATCAGCGCGCTCATCGATTCAGTCTCAAAATAATTCATCAGCGAGTTTAGGAGGGAAATATGACCGTTCGGTGACAGGAAAGTGACGCCTGACCGCATGCCCAAAGAACGACTCGGCAAAAAGAATGTCATCAAACTGCAACACTGGCATATCATTGTTCTCGCTTTGGCCAGTGCCAATTGCCGAAAGGTTGTGATGTCTGAAACCATATTCTGCTACTGCTGCCGGGTTCATCACCCCAAAGACCAAATGCGCCCGTTCGCCACCAAGCATGGCGTGCGCTGGCGTTGCATCCGCAGCATTGAAGCGGCAAAACGTGCCCGCGCCGAGCGCGATGCCTTCGGCCAGCAACAATCCGAAAACAATCGCGAAGACTCCCGCCGCACCGCAGAGCGCACGCCGATGATGCATCTGGACCGCGATCCGCGTCCCTGAATCACCAGCGCAAGCGCTTTACCGTCAAAAAACGGCCATTTCCCCGGTTGACCGCCGGCGACCGGCAGCGCCCCCGGCGAGCTGAAAGCCATCGCCAATTTTTTGCGCCACGCCACTCATCGGCACTGATCGGAACGCCGCTTCAAGTCGGGGCGATTGGACAATTGTTACAGCCATATCGCTGTTTTCGTCACGTCCATGCAACATCAGGCATGGATAGTGAGGCTCAACACATCCATTACCCATCGACCGCTAGCGACCTGCACTCTGGAGATCATTATGGAAAGACCTGCTCGCAACGATATCGCCGCCTTCCCCGAACTTTTTGCTGGCATGGATCAATTTATTGAAGAGCTCGGGCAAGGCATCAAACGCACCAGTTTCCGTCTCGCCATTGTGGCTATTCCCGGCAGCGCCTTGATCATGTTGGCGCTGAACAAGGCGGGCTGAAAATAGCCGCTAGCACCAGCAATGCCAAGCCGGAACCGGCGTGACCGATGGAACCAACCGGCATAAAAAACCCCGCCAAAGCGGGTTTTTTTACAAAATAGCGCAGCAACAAATCAGGGGGTCGGCGGCGGCACATAGCCCTGAATCTGGTCGGCGCCATCGCCGAAGAAATGCTTTTCGAGCTGTTCGGTCAGATACTTGCGATGCCGGGCATCAACCAGATTGAGCCGGTTTTCGTTGATCAGCATGGTCTGCAGCTTGATCCACTGCTGCCAGGCTTCCTTTGAAACATTCTCGAAAATACGCTGGCCGAGGGCGCCCGGATAGGGTGGCAGGTCGAGGCCTTCCGCTTCGCGGCCGAGTTTGATGCAATTAACGGTACGTGCCATGTGAAACTCCGTGGGGGTGAATGCGCTGAATTATAAAGTCAGGAACCGGCAAGAGCACCATCAACTGACGGCGCAATGTGCTGAAACAGTGGCGCCATTGACCGGGCAGGGCCGGCTTGACAGCCTTTGGCAAAGCCCTGAAACGGACCGCCATCGCGGTTTTTTGCCGATAACTTAACGGCTTTCAAGCTGATCGTAGACCGCCGTCGCCAGTTGCGCCAATTCACTTTTGTCGATTTCGGCCGAAAGGGCGTAGCCAAATTTGCCGTCGATCCAGTAAAAAACGTTAACCGTGCCCTCTTGGGCAAAGCGGAAACCGGCAGCATTGCCGACGCTTTTCTCGGTGCTGAGATAGAGCGTCAAGCGCTGGCCGCTGGCCTCCTGGTACATAAACTGCGCGACCGGGCCGCTGCTGCCGGGGAGCAAACGGCCGCCGATCAGTTCGTAACCGAGCGCTGCCAATTTCGGCGGTTTGATTTGCGCGCCGAGACGTTTGGAAAGCCATTTGACCAGTTGCTCCTCCTGATCCGCCGTCACCTCCACCGGGCGTTTGAGATCCGGGCTGAAAACGGCATGCGCCACGGCCGCCTGGCGCGACAGTGGCGCCATCTGGGCGAGCGGTACGGCGACCTGATATTGGCCACGCCCAAGCCAGCCCAGGGCGCCACCGAGCAAGGCGAGGGCTAATCCGGCGGCCATGCGCTGAACCACGCAGCGCGTCAAAAATGACTGTTTTTTGGCGTTGACCGCAGCTGACCGACGAGGCGCCGGGGCGATAACCGG